>JBFFEL010000159.1:0-7154 GCA_041558875.1 Anaerolineales bacterium | reverse complement strand
TTACAATCCTGATCCGGTACCCTTGATCGGAACGGTGGATGTGGATATCAAAATCCAGGTAGTTCATTTCTTCCATGATTTCACCACTCTTGCTTTCTTTTTAATTTTCTCGAAAGATAGCTGATCTATAAAAGGAGTAATGCGGAACAGCTGGGATTCAGAATAAAAGCGATCCAACACTATTCAAATGCCAATCATGAATCTGGTACGATATCTGTGAAGAAGTATGTTGATGGGTAGGCTGGAGATACCTCAAATCGTTTTGGCACGCTGCAATGATTAAATGCGCACCTGAATGATTGATGATCAAATTACCGATACATGGGGGGTGATGCAGCAATACCCCCTATTGAATGGTGATCATCAAAACCGGTTAAGTATCACCACGATTTGTCAAAATGTTTTGTAATAATATTATACTATATCTAAATTGTCAACATACTTCATCCAATCCCTCCTAAAATTCTTTGAAACAAATGAATTAATCTCAACAATTTATACAAAAAGATATTGCATTTTGATTTTAATTAAGATAAAGTATATATATACGTCGTCCAAATGAACGCTCTCGTCGTTCAGCTGTGTGAAATTTGGAAGGGAGAAAGAAATTAACCAGCGACATCGCAGAATCACTCCAGCCTACTTGAATTGTTAACCAAATATTTTTATAAATAATTTCCTTGGGGATAGAATAGCAATTTCCTCTACCTCCCTTACAGAGTTCCTGAAAGTGAACTGATACTATGAGCAAATACGCTGATCTGGAAATCAGTCTTCGCCGTCATGATGCTGAATCGTATTCGTTAGATTTCCGATTCGTTCAACCTGATAGTGACGCTGATGTTCGTTTAGGGCAAGGGCAGCAGATTCTGACCAAGATTAACCTCGAAGAGCTCCAGCAGGTCTCTTATGACCCTCTTGCCTATGGAAAAAAACTGAGCGAATACCTGTTTGCAGACCCTCGTGCAAGAAGTGCGTTTGACCAGGCACGCACAAGCGCTCAGACCCTGGATGCACCCATTCGATTGCGTTTACTCATAGGTGCCAGCGCACCCGAACTGCACTGCATACGCTGGGAGACTTTCATGGACCCCCAGGATAATTCCCCGCTCACTACAAGTGAAAACTTTCTTTTTTCCCGTTACATGAGCAGTTCGGATTGCCGACCGGTGAAAAGTCGACCCAAAGGTGATCTCCAGGCGCTTGTCTTAATCGCTAATCCATCTGATCTGCCCGATCACAATTTGGCACCTGTCGATGTGGAGAGTGAATTCGCCCGCGCCAAAAAAGGGTTGGGCGATATACCCGTGGTGGGGATACCTGGCGAGGAATATGGCCAGCGCGCCTCTCTCGATAACCTGATTGAATCATTGAGGCATCCCGAAAATGGTGCTTTTGACATCGTCTATCTGGTCTGCCACGGGGCAATGGTCAAAGATGAACCCTGGTTGTGGTTGGAAAATGAAGCAGGCAAAGTAGCCCGCATCTCCGCCAATGAACTGGTAACCCGCTTAAATGAATTGACTCAATGCCCCCGCCTGATCGTCCTGGCTTCCTGCCAGAGCGCTGGCAGCTCGGCTGGAGATGCCCTCTCCGCGCTTGGCCCCTGGCTGGCCAGGTCTGGCATACCGGCTGTGATCGCCATGCAGGGCAATATAAGCATGGAAACGGTCGCCGAATTCATGCCCGTCTTTTTCAGCGAGCTCAATCGCGACGGGCAGATTGATCGTGCCATGGCCGTTGGGCGTGCACATGTGCGCGACCGAGCTGACTACTGGATGCCAGCCCTGTTTATGCGCCTCAAGAGTGGCCGCATCTGGTATGTACCCGGATTTCGAGATGAGCAAGATGAGTTTGAGAAATGGCCTGCCCTGTTGAAAACCATCACCCGGCAGCAGCTCACCCCGATCCTTGGCCCAGGTCTATTTGAGCCAATTCTTGGCACCTGGCATGAGATCGCCCGGCGCTGGGCAGAAACACATCATTACCCGATGGCCTCCCATGAATGCGAATCGCTCCCCCGCGTGGCCCAATATCTGGCCACCAATCAATCCCAGCGATTCCCTCTTGAAGAACTCGAGGATTACTTAAAACTAGAAATTCAAGACAAACACCGGGAAGAACTCAGCGCTGAACTGCTGAATTCTGACGTTCCACTCGATCAGCTCATCCAGGAAGTGGGTGCGAAGTGGCGTGAGCGTGACCCTTTAGAACCCAGCAAAACACTGGCTCAATTACCTTTACCGCTTTACATCACCACCAATGTCCATAATCTGCTTGGCAACGCCTTACAAGAAGCTGGAAAAGATCCGCAAATTCTGCTCTGCCCGTGGAACGAATATGTCGAACAGTCCGAGACCATTTTCGATAGAGAACCGGATTATTATCCCAGCCCGCAAAGACCACTGGTTTACCATCTGTTTGGCCGCCTTAATGAACCCGACTCGGTCGTGCTCACCGAAGACAACTACTTCGATTTTTTGATCGGCGTAACCGGCAATAAAGACCTGATTCCGCCGGTGGTCCGCAGGGCGCTATCCGACAGCGCCCTCCTGTTCCTGGGCTACCACATGGATGAATGGAACTTTCGGGTTTTATTCCGCAGCATCCTCTCCAAACAAGGTGGCGGGCGGCGAGATCGCTACGCCCATATCGCCGCCCAGATCGAGCCAGCAGAAGGACGCATCCTGGCCCCCGAGCGCGCTCGCCGCTACCTGGAGACTTATTTCGCCAAAGGCGCCGACATCAGTATATTCTGGGGCAGCCCCCAGGATTTTCTCAAAGAGCTGCTGAGCCACTGGAGCGAGAGCCCCCAACACCAGGAGCAATATGCCTGACTTGGATACCAGAACAAACCCCTTTGTAGGTCCGCGTGCCTTCATGTCTGGCGAAACCCTTTATGGGCGCGACCGCGAACTGAGAGAACTGCTGGACCTGCTGATCGCTGAACGCATCGTGCTGCTCTACTCCCCGTCCGGAGCCGGCAAGAGCTCCTTGATCCAGGCCAGCCTGATCCCTGGCTTGGAGGCTGAAGGCTTCCAGGTTCTGCCGATTATTCGTTTTAATTACGAGCCTCCCGCAGAATTGCTGCAAAAGGGTGGTTTTAACCGCTATATCTTCAGCGCCATCCAGTCCCTGGAAGACGCGCTTCCTGAGAAGCAGCGCCTGCCGGATGAGATAACCAGTCAGATGACGCTGCCTGAATACCTGGCCCAGCGCACAAAAGGGCAAGACGAACCCGATACCGAGGTCTTCATATTCGATCAATTTGAGGAGATCTTAACCGTCGATGTCACCGACCGTGCTGCAAAATCTACCCTGTTCTCACAGCTCGGCACCGTTTTTCGTGATCGCAAGCGCTGGGCGATCTTTTCTATCCGCGAAGACTTCGTCGGCGCGCTTAGCCCTTATCTGCGTCCGATCCCGACCCGCTTCTCAAACACCTACCGCCTGGAGCTGCTGGGTAGAGAAGCGGCTCGCCAGGCAATTCAACAACCTGCCAAAGAAGCCGGCGTCGGCTTCCAGGATGAAGAGGCTTGCACTCTGGTCGATGACCTGCGCCGGACCCGCATCCAGCACCCGGATGGGACGATCGAGAAGCAGCTCGGTTTATTCGTCGAACCGGTTCAGCTGCAGGTCGTCTGCTACCGCCTTTGGGAGCATTTACCCCCGGATGCCGCCCAGATAACCGCAGCGCATGTTGAGTCCCTTGGGAGCGTGGATACGGCTCTGGCGGATTACTATGCCGAAAGAGTCACCCTCATCGCCGAGGAGACCGGCCTCAGCGAGCGGTCCATCCGGAATTGGTTCGAGCGCCAGTTGATCACCGAGCAGGGCCTGCGCGGCCAGGTGTTGATGGAAGTGGACAGCAGCGGCGGATTGGACAATCAGGCCATCCATTTATTGGCCGATGCCCATCTGGTGCGCGGCGAGCAGCGCGGCGGCGCCACCTGGTTCGAGCTGACTCACGACCGGCTGATCGAACCCGTCCAGCAGAATAACGCCCTATGGATGGAGACCCACCTCAGCCTGCTGCAGCGCCAGGCTGCCCTGTGGGACAGCCAGGGCAGGCCGGACGACCTTTTGTTGAAGGGCGATGTTTTGCAAGAAGCGCAGCGCTGGGCCTCCGATCACCCGGCGGAGATGACTCCTGTCGACGTCGATTTCTTGGAGGACAGCCAGAAGGAGATGAAAAGGGCAGAAGAGCAAGCCGAACGCCGGCGAAGCAGAGTTCGCTTGATCGTTCGCTTCAGTGCTCTGGCCATTACCCTGGCCATCATCGCTGTTTTTTTGGGAACGCTGGCGTACGCTGGAAAAGAAAGAGCAGATAGAAATTTAGAAACTGCGCAGACGAGAGGAACAATAGCAGCTACAAATTTAGAATTCGCGCAGGCAGAAGGAACAAGAGCATCTGATAATTTAGCAACTGCGCGGGCGGAAGCAACTCGAGCAGTGGCTGCCGAAGCCATCGCCGCGACTGCTCAAGCCGCTGCGGAAAAACAGGCAGCTATCGCTGTGCAGGAGAAAGATAGGGCGGAGGCTGCTGAAGATGAAGCTCGCTCCCGCGAGCTGGCTGCCCTTGCGTTAACGAAAATCGAGCAGCAGCCCGATCTGGCCTGTTTGCTCAGCCTGGAAGCGCTTGAGGCGGCTGACACGCTGCAGGCCAGGAGTGCCATGCTGGGCGAGCTTCAACTCCATCTTAGCCGGGTGACGTCCCCCATCAACCCACCCCCGCCAGCACAAGAAGTTTCCCTAAAAGACGTCGCCCTCTCTGCAGATGGGATGCTGGTGGCTTTCGGCGGCGACAAGGGTATGGTGAAAGTTTGGCATTTGCAGCATGGTAGGTTCACTGGCATGTACAGGGAAGCAGTTGAGAATGATACAACAATAAATGCCCTCGCATTAACCCCGGATGGCGGGACGCTGTTCACCGGCGGATATGATGCAACGAATGAAGAAGATGGAACGAATGAAGAAGTTGGAACGATTAAAGAAGCTGGAACGATCAGGCAGTGGGATGTTCAATCTGGGCGTGAATTAAGAAAATTTACTTACACTCCCGGCCCCATTTACACCCTCGCCGTCAGCCCGGATGGAAGCACCCTGGCCTTTGCCGGAAAGGGTTGGAATATATACCTGAAAGATGCAGATGATATTCTAGACGAAGGGAAGACTAAAGAAATCCGCTCCGAGGATAGTACTGGTGTTGTGCTCAGCCTCGCCTGGTCTCCGGATGGCAGGCACATCTTGGCGGGGGGGCGCGATGGCTTCCTTCGGGTTTATGAAGCGAGTTCGGGAGATGTCATATTCTCAGAGAAAGCCCATGAAGGAAGAGTAAACAGCGTGGCCTGGTCGCCTGGCGGCAGGTGGCTCGCCTCCGGAGGGGTGGACAACATCGGGGATAAAGATAAAACGCTCATCCTCTGGGAGTGGGAGGACGAGTTCGTCAGAAGCATGAATCTGGTGCATCATCCGAACGATGTTTATGGTGTCGCTTTCAGCTCGGATAGCAGGACCCTTGCCACCGGCAGCGAGGATGGAACATTGACGCTTTATGATGTGGACACGCGCAGAAGAATTGACTTGCTCAGGGATCACTCCAAGCCCATCACCGGCGTCGCCTTCAATGCCCAGGGCACACCGGTTCTTGCCGTTAGTACGGATCAACGTTTAAATTTGTATAAAATTGTCCCCCAGAAACCCCTTGGCAGAAACTTCGATACCGGCAAAGGCAGCTTGAAAAGTCTGGGATTTCTTACAAATCAGGAGCTGCTCATGCTTGGCAGTCAATCTGGCAACGCCGCCTTCTGGCAGGCGCAAATTGACAATAAAAGTGAAGACGAGCAGCTCTTCCCATTATCTGGGATGCCATCCGCCGCTGCCATCAGCTCAGATGGTAAGACGCTGCTTTTCGGCTACCGGGACAGCAGCATCCATATATCGGAAACCCTAGCAGAAGGTTCTTATACCGAATTGGAAAATCTAGATTTACCTGATAAACTTCCCGGTCCCATATACAGCCTGGCGATTGCCCCAGATGGCGACACGCTTGCAGCCGGTTTATGCAGCGATCCAATTGTGCAGGGTCAGGTTTGCGAGAACTATGAAATCCAGCTCTGGAGTATCTCGTCAAACGCACTGCTTGATACCCTCGGCCCCATTACTGAGAAGGCCACAAGCCTGGCCTTCAACCCCACAGGTCAGCGCCTGGCTGCTGGCACCCAGGATCAGATGATAACATTTTGGACCCGGGAAGATGGGGGCAGCTATGAATTAGATCCCGAATCACCATATCAAAGTGGATCGGGCATCTCCAGCCTGGCTTTTGACCCTGAGGGAAAATTACTGGCCGCAGGGACCACGCTTGGAGATGTACTATTGCTGGACGTCGACACTTTATCTCCATACGGGGAGAAGTTCATCGGCGCCAGCGGTCCGGTGACCGCCCTGGCATTCAGCCCGGATACAAAAGTCCTGGCCTCGGGCAGCGAAACCGGCGACGTCATCTTCTGGGACCTGGACGTCGAGCATTGGGTGGAACGGGCTTGTGCATTGGCAGGCAGGAACCTTTCTCAAGAAGAGTGGGAAAAATATGTTAAACTTGATGATTATCAGGCAACCTGTCCACAGTAGCCAGATGGATGAGAATTATCCAGTTCTCCATCCATGTCCCTGACCCGGATTGATAAAAATAAAATAAAAGGAGCAAAGCATGGCTGAGTTTATCTTTAACGGCATCAACGGCGCCACCGGCGATTACGACCTGCCGCCCCAGACGCCGGAGTCGATGGCCAGGGTCGCCCGCGGTATCCCTCTCGATAAGGATGAGCAGCGCGACATCGCCATCCGCCGCTCGCTCGACCAGCAGCAGACGGAGCACTTCGGCATCCGGGAGGGCGCCGATCCCACCGACCTCTCCCAATCCGGCTGGGGGGTCATCTTCCCCCGTAGCCTGGAGGCCAAGCAGCTCGACGCGCTGAAAGAAGCGCTGAAACCCCTCTTGGACCACCGGCGTGAGCAGGCGACGCAGGACAACGAGAAGTACTACAAAGAATGCTCCGGTGAAATCGGCTACCAGTCGGGCGCATCCAAGAATGATTTCCTGAAGATGTTCGGTCGCGGGCCCGGTCCTGCCGACCCGGATAAATTACCAT
>JBFFEL010000158.1:0-7251 GCA_041558875.1 Anaerolineales bacterium | reverse complement strand
TTTAGTCTAAGATGCTTTACAATACTTATGTAAAGGAAACTTGACAAGGAGGTGCAAATTGAAGAAATCATCAAACCAAGAGACTTCTCAATCAAGAGGTCGAAATATTGCCTTGGGCGCGGCTTTCGGTTTGCTTATTGGTGGTGGACTCGACATGGTTCTAGGAGACACGGGTTGGGGGCTGGTGATCGGGATACTAATCGGTGCCCTCATCGGGTACTGGATCAAATTTCCCCTTCCAGCAATGCAGTACCCGCCACACGTCATAAGGCAAATTTTCCTGTCAGTATTTCTATTTATTGCCTCCTTCTTAGGATCACAGTGGTTGTTAAACCAGAAAATTGGCCAGTCGTACCAGGTTCTGATCGCAATAATCCCGGCTCTGCCGGCAGCATGGCTGGCTTATTCGATCGCTTCAGCGATAGTCCAGCTGGATGAACTCCAACGCCGCATCCAACTTGAAGCGATAGGCATCGGCTTTGGGGGGTCGGTCGTGATCACTTTGACGTACGCACTATTGGTCCAGGTGGGTGTACCCCAAGTAAGCTGGATGTTTATTCCTTTGTTGATGGTGCTGCTTTGGGGGCTTGGTAAGCTGTGGACGATGTGGAAATACAGATGAAGAATACGCTTAAAGTACTGCGGGCAGAAAGGGACTGGTCGCAGGCAATTTTAGCGGACAAGGTCGGTGTGTCCCGTCAGACGATCAACGCTATAGAAACCGGAAAATACGATCCCAGCCTGCCCCTGGCGTTTAAACTGGCGAAACTTTTCAACCTGACAATTGAAGAAGTGTTTGACCCTCAAGAGACCTATAATCAATAAAGTACGAAAAAACCTTGATTACGAGAAAAAACAAGTTCTTGCGTATAGTAATGACACCAGCATCAAAAGCTAATATTTTGAAGCGATCTGTAAAATCGCTTCTAGGCTTCTCTCAACATCTTCATCAGTTGTGGCCCAGGATGAAACGCTGATCCGCATGGCTGTCTTTCCTTGCCAGATAGTACCTCCCATCCAGCAGGTGCCATCCTCTTGAATATCATTGATGATCTTGTTTGTGGTTTGTGGATCACCAAAGGAAACCAAAACTTGATTGAGCACCACCTCGTTCAGAATTTGGTAGCCCGCAGAGGATAATTCATTTGCGAATCGCCTCGCATGACGGCAGGTTCCCTCGATCATCTCCACTAAACCATCTTTTCCTAAATATTTCAGTGCAGCCCAGACCTCAACGCCTCGCGCCCGTCGGGAGAAATCTGGTGTGTAATCGGAGGGATTGCGCTCGGGTGATGCGGCCGGCAGGTATTCTGCGGTCACAGACATAGCAGCTCGCAAAGCTTCCGGATAACGGACAAAGGCCAGACCACTATCATATGGAACATTGAGATATTTATGTGCGTCCGTGGCCAGTGAATCAGCTTTTTCAATCCCTGCAGTTAGATAGGATAAGGAAGGCACAGCTGCTGCCCATAATCCGAATGCGCCGTCAATGTGAACCCATCCACCGGCTTCATGCACAAGGTCGATGATTGGTTCAAATGGATCAAATGACCCTGTATTTACATTGCCAGCTTGCAGGCAAACAATGGTTGGCCCAGAAATTGGTGGCAGCGCTTCGACCTTCACCCTTCCTTGCTCATCGGTGGGCACCATAATCACTCGCTTACGACCCAATCCCAGCAAACCCAACGATTTGAGCACAACTGGATGAGATTCCTCACTGATAATAACATTGATAGGCGGAGCACCGAATAATCCATCTGCTTCGATATCCCACCCCACTCGATCAAGCAGGACCTGTCTGCCTGTAGCCAATCCACACAAATTCGCGACTGTTGCTCCGGTAACGAACGCACCCCCAGTTTCCTTTGGAAGGCCAAATAAGTCTAATAACCAGTTCAAGGCAACTTGCTCAATATGGGCGGTAGCCGGTGTAGGCTCGTAAAGACCTGAATTTTGATCCCAGGCTCCAGCCAACCAATTCGCTGCCACAGTAACTGGCAGTGAGCCACCGATAACGTAGCCAAAAAAACGGCCTCCGGTCGATGCAAGTGTGGCTGGTGAACATACTTCATCAAGGATGCGGATAACCTCGTGCGGATCAGTTTTGGATTCTTGCAGGGGCTCTTCTAAATTTCTCAGGTTAGCAATTGCTTTTGGATCTGGGGCAACCTTGCGCTGGTCAATACCTTCCAAGTATGTGATCGCCCTAGAAGCGCTATCATTTAGCAAGTCCTTCATTCTACGCCTCCTTTGTCTTGGGATTGGCCACAATGCCCCCAATGATTGTTTATCAATATCGACCTTGATTACCAAAAAATTATTCGAGAGGCTATTATACTCTTCCGGATTGCAATGGAAACCGTAATGGCAAGGTCCTCATGTCATTAGATAAAACGAAATTGAGATTACGGAGTCTGTCATGAAAAGTAGACTGGAAATATGAAATAATTACCTGGAACCAGAAGATCCTTCCTGATAAGTTGGCATTCCTTTTGAAGGGATGATAAAATTATCGCCGGTTGATTACCAAATTTTGTGCTATTAAATCCGAGGGTAGCACAAAGACTATCCTCTATTCATTTCATCTTTAGGAGGTTTGTAAGTTATGGACAAGCAGAAGTTGGAATCTGTGGCGCAAGGAATTGTGGCCCCTGGAAAAGGAGTTCTGGCGGCTGATGAAAGCTTTCCAACAATTGAAAAACGTTTGAAAAGTATCAATCTCGAGTCAACAGAAGAGTTTCGCAGGGGCTACCGGGAATTGCTGTTCACCACGGATGGTGTCGAGGAGTTCATCGGTGGCGTAATCACTTTTGATGAGACGATGCGGCACAAGACTGTAGATGGGACACCGTTCCCGGAATTATTGAGCTCGAGAGGAATCTATCCAGGCGTTAAGGTGGATAAAGGAACCCGCGATCTGGCTTTGTACCCTGGAGAGAAATTTACTCAGGGGCTAGATGGATTACGGGAACGCTTGGCAGAGTATGTTGAACTGGGAGCGACCTTTACAAAGTGGCGTGCTGTTTATACCATTGGTAAAGATATTCCCTCGGAATATGGATATCAGATTAATGCTTCAGGTCTGGCGCAATATGCTGCCTTGAGTCAAGAAGCAGGTCTGGTACCCATCGTAGAGCCTGAGGTGCTGATGGATGGAGATCACACCATTGAGCGCTGTGAAGAGGTCACCACTTATGCTCTCGAAGCGGTATTTGCCGAATTGTTTGCGGCTGGTGTCTTTCTCGAAGGCATGCTGCTGAAACCAAACATGATTTTATCTGGTAAGAGCTGTTCCGTTCAGGCAGGCGTCCAGGAGGTTGCTGAATCAACAATTCGAGTTCTGAAGAGGACGGTTCCCTCATCTGTACCTGGTATAGTCTTCCTATCTGGTGGGCAGACTCCTTCCCAGGCGACAGAGAATCTTTCCGCGATGAATGCGATCGGTGGGTTCCCCTGGCAGATGAGTTTCTCTTATGGCCGTGCCCTGCAGGAGGAAACACTGAAGAGCTGGCTAGGAAAAACTGAAAACGTGGCTGAGGCTCAGAAAGTGTTCTACCGCCGGGCTAAATTTAATAGCTTGGCTAGATATGGTGAGTACACACCAGAATTAGAAACAACAGCGGTCTAACAAAAATTTGTCTCAACATTTAGGTGCAGAAGATTTTTCTGCACCTTTTTTGTATCAAGATACCATTGACCTACATGAAGAAATGATTAAAGCTCCTGTCTCTCGAATACCCCCCAGGCTGAAATTAAACAAACCAATATGATCACAATGCTCATTGTCACCGCTCCCCAATTGCTGGTAGGTTCAGCCTGTCCTCCAATTTGAGTAGCCCAGGCCAGCAATCCCGCAGGCAGCAGTGCCCCAATGCGGGGAATACTTCCGGCCAACAACAGCAGTATCCCTCCAGCCAACGAAATACCCGCTGCAGCTCCGGTGGAGTTTCCAATTGTACTGCCTAATAAAGTGATACTGGCGAATATCAGGATCCAGAGCAGTAGCAGTAAATTGAGATTCAGATAGACGGCTAAGTCAAGGTCTCCAAAAAGAGTGATTGTATAGTAATAACCAGCTGCTGAGGCAATAATGAATGCTAAGAGATATAGCAGTGCCTGAGAGAGATACTTGCTGTTGAGAAAGGCGCCTCTGGATAATGGTTTGCTTATGATCATCGCTGCGGTACCACGCACTTTTTCTCCTGCAACAGATCCCATCCCCAGGAGGATGGTCAGGATGAAACCAAATTGGTTGATCGTTTCTATGTGCTGATTCAACGAATCGGTAACGGTCATTTCCGGAATCAAATCTGCGAACATCTCTGCACCTTCAATTGAGCTGAGCAGCTGCGGGGTAAATTTGGTCAACAAGGGCGACATGATCCCGAAGGCGAACATCACTGCGCATACGATCAGAATGCGCCACGACCGCCATTGGAAGAGAAATTCTTTCTTCAAAGAAGCGAAAAATAATGATAGATCTTGTTTGATCGACCCCGGATGAGGTGGTTTTTCTCCGGAAGCAAGAATTTCATTATTCCGGGCTCGCCAAAGGATGAAAAGCCAGAGCCATCCCGGGATTAAGAGCACCAGAAATGCTGTCCATGAAATCCAGATTGAATCCGTGCTCACTGCAGCATAAACTGCAGCTGCATCAATTATGGCGTGATAACCAATCGCCAAGAGGATAAATATGGGTTTCCTGCGCGTAAATGCTTGCAGGACGATCACAGATAGCAGAACCTGGGCTCCGATGGCGAATGTCCGCTCAAGAAGTGGGGTTAATGCGAAGAGGGGGGATGTATTAAATTGTGCTAATTGAATAGACACAGCTTCAATTTGAGCCGCAGTTAAATCCATCGTTTGCAGATCGATGCCTTCGAGATTGAGTAATGTGCTGATCGTCGCGGCAGTCAGGACACCACCAAAAAACATCGCCTCAATACCACCATGTCCAAGCCCGAGCATGACACCATCCTCAAAACGGCGTGCCCATTTCACGATCAGGTAGCCAATCGCCCGGGCGACTTCTTCGCAAAGACCTGCACTCAGACCGAGGATCAACGCGCTGCGCCACAAGGGTGCCCCACTCAAATCAGGATCTCGAGGGAGGATTCCGATATCCATCAACCACTCGTTCAACGGCAGGTGGACGATTTGTGAACCAATGAAAGTTAGACAACCAACCACGAACAAGATCCAATAAACTCGGTAATATCGGCGAAGGATAATTGCCAGGATTACTCCTAGAAGTATCATCAACGTGATTGATAGCGTGTAAGCAAATGCCAGCATCTTATTGACTGATTTCCAGGAATATTTCTTCGAGACTCGGGCGCACCCATTCGTATCGATCTATCTGCATACCGTGTTCCACGAAGAAAGGTAATAGCTCTGCTTTGCCTTGGGGAACGTCATTTGCCAAGACCTTTATTATGTTGCCTTCAACAGTGATTCCGCTAACCCATTGTCTTCCTTGTAAGTCAGCAAGTATCATTTCATCGAGCGGTAAGCTTGCTGGATCGATTTCAATCAACACGGCATTGACCGCATATTCTTCGAGCAGTTCCTTGCGATCGGACACAAGAATTAATCGGCCTTCGTGTATTACCGCGATCGTGTCGCAAACTCGCTCGATATCACCCAGGATGTGGCTGGAAAAGAAAACGGTAATTTCCCCCTTTAGACTGGCGATCAGGTCAAGCAGTTCATGGCGACCTGCCGGATCAAGGGAACTGGTAGGCTCATCCAGGATCAACACCGGCGGCTCACCAATTAAGGATTGGGCGATTGCGAGCCTTTGCTTCATACCTCCAGAATATCCGCCGATTCTGCGCTTGGCGGCTTTCTGCAAACCAGTTAAATCAATCACGCGGGCGACGTGTTTTTTGATTTCGTTAGGGGATAGATTGAAAAGCTGGCCAACATAAGAAAGAAACTCTTTGCCTGTCATCCAGGAGTAAAAACCTGGCTCCTGGGGCAGATATCCAAACAGACTCCGGGCGTAATTACTGCTGTTCGTGGTTTCGTGACCCGCAACCCAGGCCCTACCTCTGGTGGGTTGGGCAAGTCCAGTTAGCAGTCGAATGGTGGTGGTTTTACCAGCTCCATTCCTGCCAAGGTAGCCAAAGATCGAGCCGTATGGAACGGACAAATCTAAATCGACTAGGGCTTCTATTTCGCCATAGCGACGCGAAAGACCCTGAGTATGGATAGCATATTCTGATGGAGGCTGGTCAATTCTGCTATCTATCATCATTTATTGGCAAATTCCAGCGCGGGCAACCCGGAGACTCAAATCAGGTTTCCTCTCGTCCGATGATGAGGTAAATAATTGGCCCGATGAAATTGATCAGCAGGATGATTACTGCCCACAACCACTTGGGGAGATATTTCACCTGCTCTCTCCGGATCAAGTCTATTAGGGCGACTGCCAGCAGGATTAGCTCGATGATTACCAGCGGAATTATTAGGGGAATGAATCTCTGAATATCTTCCATGGCCATTTCCACAGGAGTTATTTTGAATTATGGGTTATTGATTTTTGAGTATATCAGAAATCAACAACTCCAGATCGTTCCCCTAACGTCTCTTATAGTCCGATGGGACCCATTGCCAGCCAGTTTACCCAAATTCGAGTTAAGTTATTTGTAGACCACCAGTAGACCTCGACAGTAGATGCTGAGGCTATGGTGGTCTGCATTACAGACTCCTCGAATGAGGGGAGGGTACCAGCAATAGAAGAGATGATGATGGGAGGTTCAGCAAAGGATATCGGGAAGGTGAAAGAGAAGCCACCCGAGGACCTGGCAGTAAAGATTTTCCGATAGCAGCCACATTGCATATGCCAATCGCGAGGGAGGAACTTTTGAGCTCCTGGTGTACTCCAATCTGTGGAGGATCCGCCTTGCCGGTATATCAGCCTTCCAATCATGGAAGAAACCTTGCCGGTGCCAGGTTCTAGGTTCTCCATCCAATCAGCAAACAGATCCCCTCCAAAGGCATCTTCATCAGACATAAGAATTAACCATAAGTATTCTGAACGTTGTCTCTGCCTTCATCCCATTTATCCAATGACCAGCCACTATTCCAGGATGGTCCTCGCCTGGCGCTTTCGCGCTGAATTGCTTTTAGATGGGATTGGAACTCCCTGATCTTGCGCTGCCCCCAGGTCCCCAATAAGCCGACCTGGAATAAGTCAGTGTTAGCAGTCTCGATTAGATCCGCGGTTCGACTCATGGCAGC
>JBFFEL010000157.1:0-7378 GCA_041558875.1 Anaerolineales bacterium | reverse complement strand
ATTGATATCGAAACGGAAATTAGGGCTATCGTAGCCACACAATACTAGTTCAACCAGGAGGCGTGAACGATGCCAACGCCATTCATAATGCCAAAGTTCGACATGGATCAGGAAAATGCGACGATAGTGGAATGGTTAAAAAATGAGGGTGACCATGTCGATCTTGATGAGTCGGTGCTTACGGTGGAGACTGATAAGGTTGCCATTGAAGTCCCCAGCCCAGCATCAGGCAAATTAGCCAGGATCAGCTTCGGTCCTGGAGATGTGGTCCCAGTTACAACGGTTATCGCCTACATCCTGGCGGAAGATGAAACAATGAACGACCTTCCAGAAGATGACTCTCCATCTGAAAAGTCCACTTTGACTGAACAAGGTTATGCAGTTCAGGATCAAGTTGCCTTGGGTGAGACAGCAGTGGAAAAAGTTGTTTCTGCAACACCTTTAGCCTCTCGGATGGCGCAATCATTGGGGGTTGACCTTTCGGATGTGCCTTCAGCAAAAAACCGGGTCACGAAGGAGGATGTTGAATCATATATCCGCAGCAAAACGGCTGAAGATGGCAGAGTGGCAATTCCTGCTACCCCAGCAGCCCGGCGCCTGGCTCGGGAGCTGAATGTAGATTTAGCTATCGTGACCGGCAGTGGACCAAATGGGCGCGTTCAGGCAAATGATGTCAAGGCATTCGAACAAACGCCCATTGCAAAGGAGATTCATGCAGCTGAAATGGTGCCGCTGGTAGGAATTCGAAAAACGATCGCGGAGCGCATGCAGACCAGCTTCCAGGAAGCACCCCATATAGCCCTGACCGTAGAGGTCGACGTTAGCCAACTCGAAAGTGTTCGCCAACGGATGATAGAGATCGCCGCTCAGGGTGGAGAGGACCGGGTTTCCCTGACCGCGCTGTTAGTCAAGATTGTGGCTTGGGGGTTGAACAGGAATCCATATCTAAACGCAACATTGGACGGAGATACGATCCATCTGCTGGAAGAGATAAACGTCGGTGTGGCAACCACGATCGAAGATGGTTTAATCGTCCCGGTAATCCGGGATGCGAGCACCAAATCTGTTAGAGAAATCAACAGCGACCTTAAAGACCTTTCTCAACGTGCCCGGCAGGCCAAGCTTACTTTGGATGAGGTGAAAGGAGGGACGTTTACGATTTCTAATCTGGGTATGTTTGGGATCAACCAGTTTCGGGCGATCATTAATCCGCCGGAAAGTGCGATTCTGGCGGTGGGAAATGTCGTCCGCAAACCAGTCGTGATCAACGAACAAGATGAGGTGGCTGTGCGGCCGATGATGGTGATGACTTTATCTGCCGATCATCGGGTGATCGATGGTGTTACCGCGGCCAGGTTCCTCTCCGATTTAGTTCAGGCGGTAGAAATGCCTGATTTGCTGCTCTATTAATTCCTTGTTCAATGGAGACCCATTGATGAATAAATTATTGGAATTGCTGGAACCAGGTGCAGTCAGACTGGGTCTCGAAGCAGGAGATGCCCGAGAAGTCGTTTCAATCTTGGGGAAAAAACTATTTGAGGCTGGATATGTCTTAGATACTTTCATTGAGGCAGCCCTTCAACGAGAGAGTGAACTGCCAACAGGTTTACCTTTAGCAGGGGACTACAATGCAGCCATACCCCATACAGATATTGAACATGTACTGAAACCCGGCTTGGCTTTAGCGACCTTGATTAAACCTGTTGTCTTCCATAATATGGTCTCTCCCGAAGAAGATGTTCCCGTACAGCTGGTGATCCTCATGGCTTTGGATGAACCAAAAGCCCAAGTTGAAATGCTGCAGGAGATCGCCGGTATTCTCCAGGATGCAGAAGTGATTAACAAGCTAATGGTTGCAAAAGGCTTTAATGATGTACAGGCTGCCCTGTCGTAACCTGAATTGATATGAAGTGTTTTTATTTTAGAGGAGGTTTACATGGCCGCACCAAAGAGAATACTAGTAGCTTGTGGCACCGCAATTGCGACTTCAACAGTTGTAGCTAAAGCCATTGAGGAAGGCTTGGCGGAGAGGGGTATTAAAGTCATCACCCGCCAGTGTAAAGCTGCAGAAGTCAAGGGACTGGTACCTGATGCTGACTTAGTCGTCACCACAACGCCTGTCCCGAAGGACCTTGGGGTGCCCGTTATTCAAACCCTGGCATTTCTGACCGGGGTTGGAAAGGAGGATGCTTTAAACCAGATTGAAGAAGCGTTAAAAGATTAATCTATCAATATCAGACCAATATTATTTTTCATTTTTATTCCGTGATTAAGGAGAAGTATCATGGATCCATTTCTTCAAGCATTAAAAGCTGTTATTGATAATCTTGGTGCTACTGTCGTTTTACCGATCGTCATTTTTTTGCTTGCTTGGATAATGGGGGCGAAGCCTGGCCGGGCTTTCAAAGCTGGCGTGACCATCGGTATCGCCTTCATCGGTATCAACCTCGTCATTGGCCTGATGTGGGGAACCTTATCTGATGTTGGTCAAAGGATGGTTGAAAACACTGGCACAAGTCTCACCGTTATGGATGTCGGCTGGCCATCTGCTGCTGCTATCGCGTTTGGCACCAACGTTGGTTTATGGGTCATCCCAATAGCAATTTTGGTCAACATTGTCTTGCTGCTGGTGCGGGTGACCAAGACGCTGAATATCGATGTCTGGAACTACTGGCACTTCGCTTTCATCGGTTCGATGGTGGCGTTAGCAACCCAAAGTCTGGGCTGGGGCTTGTTTGCAGCAGCTATTGCGGCTGCATTTGCTTTGTTCCTGGCAGACTGGACCTCAAGAGGTGTACAGTACTTCTACGGACTGCCGGGCATATCGATCCCTCACCTGACAACGATGCCTGGCGTGCCATTCGGTATTGCTACCAATTGGGTCCTCGAGAAGATCCCTGGTGTGCGCAACGTCAAGGCGGATCCCGAATCAATCCAGAAACGCTGGGGAATATTCGGTGATCCCATCATCCTGGGTTTGATCATTGGTTTAGTTCTCGGGCTTCTGGCCTATTACAACGCAGGCGACCTTTCAACTATAGTGGTTAGAACTCTGCAGACGGGTATGAATCTGGCGGCAGTGATGCTCTTACTGCCGCGCATGGTGCAGATCCTGATGGAGGGTTTGATCCCAGTATCGGAAGCTGCGCGTGATTTTATGCAAAGGAGAGCCTCTGGTCGGGATATCTGGATTGGTCTTGATTCGGCCATTTTGATCGGGCACGAATCAGCCATCTCCACTGCCCTCTTGCTTGTCCCAACCGCAATTGTGCTCAGCCTGATCTTACCCGGAAACCAGGTATTGCTGTTCGCGGACCTGGCAGTGATCCCCTTTGTTGTGGCAGGTTTTGCTCCCATCATGCGCGGCAATATCTTCCGCATGTGGGTAGCCGGCTTATTCGAGCTGATCATTGGTTTCTATTTGGCTACCAATATGGCCCAGTTTTTCACCGATTCTGCTGCAGAAGCAAACTTTGTTTTCCCAGAGGGTGCAACACTGATCACCAGTATCGCCGATGGTTTCCTATGGCCACCGTTTGTGTTCGCCAGGTTATCCGAGTTCACACCATATATGTTATTCCTATTGCTAGCTATCCTGGCTGTAGTCTGGTTCTTCTATCTGAGGAATCCAGAACCCTGGGAGCGCGCAGCTGGTGCACCGGCTCCGGAAGATGGGGATGAATATCCTCCAGAAGAGGTCGAAGGAGCAGCTGGAGAAGCAGCCGCAGGAGATTAACCTTATTTTTTTCGGAGATATTCAAACGGCTATGTTTGGGGCGGTCAATACTGACCGCCCCAATCTTGACGGGTGATCAGCAATGGTAGATGTTATTGTACGTTCATTCATTGGAGAGTGGGGACAAAGAATTTTAGATTTCTATCAGACTAATAGTTTGTGGATCAATGGATTAGTTTTGTTGTATTTCTTAATCATTATTTTTGCGCGCAGGAATTATCGCTTAATCATCATATCCCTGGTGGAAGATCTGAAGGATAAATATGACAGCCAGCTGAAGGGGGATAATCCGCATCAGATCAGCAAAAAACTCAACCGTCTAGAGATTCCTTGGGAGAAGGCGTTGACGACTTCATCTTTCCCCTTTGTGACCCCTCCCGGTAGATTTAGACCTTATCTAAAAAATGAGAAAACATTCCACAAGCTGTTATCAAATGATCTTCTGGCTGAAGTAATTGTTGAATCAAATAAATAAAACTGGAGGCACGCGAAATGCCGAGTGTGGATTTAACTGTGACCCATGAGGTAGGACTGCACGCCAGACCGGCAGCTGAATTTGTCAAACTGGCCGCAACCTTCCCTTGCGAAATTCACGTTCGCAATCTCACAGCACAAGGCGATCCGGTGAATGCAAAGAGCATCCTCAGCGTATTGACTTTGGGAGTGAATCAGGGACACAGAATACAAATTGATACCAGTGGTGATCAGGAGGATGATGCCTTGGTGGCGATGAAAGACCTGGTTGAGAATAATTTTGGGGAAAATGAGAAGTGAGTCAAGAATTTTCCGGTATCAGCGCTTCACCAGGAATCGTGACCGGTCCAGGATGGGTATATCTACCGATTGAGGTGGAAGTAACCAGAGTTGAAGGCAGTGATCCCCAAGAAGAATTAGAACGGCTTAACGAAGCACTTGGGGAAGCCCAAGTCCAAATACAGAACCTCAAGCAGCGGACATTGGAAAATATTGGCTCCGAGGAAGCGGCCATATTCGAAGCTCATAAGATGTTCCTCGAGGATCCTGAATTTTTGCGTGCGATCCGAGAGATGATCCGCGAGCAAAAGATTAATGCTGAGGCGGCCGTCTCGGACGTCATGGAGCGATTTGCGGGGGAAATGCTCGCTTTGGAGGATGAATATTTCCAGGCGCGAGCTCAAGATATCCGCGATGTTGGCCGGAGGATAATTAATTGTCTGGCAGGGGTAAATATCGATGTCCTTACCTTGCCTCAAGAGCCTGTGATTATCCTGGCAGAAGATTTAGCCCCCTCGGATACAGTGCAGTTTGATCGCGATCTTATCCTTGGACTCTGTACAGTGCGCGGGGGACCTACTTCTCATACTGCCATCCTGGCTCGCAGTCTTGGAGTTCCGGCGGCTGTCAGTGTTCCCCTCGAATTAGAGCAGTTGCAGCTGGGTTCAAAATTGATCCTTGATGGCACAGAAGGCGTGCTGACCGTAGATCCCAGCCAGGAGGAGCTTTCCCGGGCCGAAGGTGAGCGGGCAGCCTGGCAGACTGAGTGGCAGCAGCAACTTGCAGCTGCAGACCAGCCTGCGGTTACCCGAGATGGAAAGCAGGTAGAAATCGTCGCCAACATCGGCAATGCTCAGGATGCAAGGCAGGCGCTCGAGTACGGCGCAGAAGGTGTGGGATTGCTGCGCACAGAATTTCTTTATCTAGATCGCCAGACGATGCCCGAAGAGGCACACCAGCTGACAGCATATCAAGAGATCTTTGATCTGATGGGAAAGCGACCGCTCGTTGTGCGTACTCTAGATATCGGCGGTGACAAAGAGGTTGGTTATCTGGGCTTGAAAGAGGAGCCTAATCCTTTCCTGGGCTGGCGAGCGATCCGCATGATCGACGAACGTCCCGAGGTGCTGGCGGGACAGTTCAGGGCATTACTGCGCGCTGGAGTGGGTAGAGATTTACGCATCATGATCCCCCTCGTTTCTAGTGTGACTGAAGTACAAGCGGCGCGCAGGATATATGAAGATTCACGCCTTAGCTTGGTTGATGAAGGGCTTCCTTTCCAGGAAGAAGCTCAGTTCGGGATCATGGTGGAAGTGCCTTCCGCGGCTCTGCTCGTTGAACATATTGCCGAATACGTGGATTTCTTCAGCATCGGCACCAATGACCTCACTCAATATACCCTGGCAGTTGATCGAACCAATGAAAGGGTAGCGAATCTGGCGAGCCCCTTTCATCCGGCAGTGATCCGTTTAATTGCCCAAACAATCCAGGCTGCCCATAAAAAAGGGAAATGGGTCGGTCTGTGCGGTGAAATGGCGGGAGATCCGCTGGCAGCACCCCTGTTACTCGGTTTAGGCCTGGATGAGTTCAGTATGGCGCCCACCTCTATTCCCGTGGTAAAGGGGATGATTCGCAGGCTGGATTCTGTGAAATGTGCTCAATTGGCGGAGGATTTGTTGGCCTGCCGTACTACCCAAGAGGTGGTCGATCGTTTGCACGAGGCAACCCAATATTTAAATGCATAGGTTTGTATGTTCTGGGTTTAACTTCATTTAGCGATAAGGAGTGTTATTTTGGATGGCAGTAGTACATCGATTTAGTGGGTCAAATTCTGTTTACCAGTGGCAGGGTATTGAACCCAAAGGTTATGATGTGCCTGATATCTCGGGTATTTTCAAACATGTGCTTATCGGACCGGATGATGGCGCTCCGAACTTTATCATTCGCTATTTTCACGTGGAGCCTGGTGGTTTTACGCGATTAGAATCACATCCCCAGGAGCATGGGATAGTTATCCTGCATGGTACCGCCCAAATCCGATTAAATGATAATAATTATTCGTTGCATCCGATGGATGTGGTTTTCATTCCCGGCGGCGATAAACACCAGCTAATGAACACCGGCGATGAAATATTGGGATTTATTTGCGTGATTCCTACAAACAATTAATTTGAGGTACTGATGAACGATACGAAGATTTTGGCTGAACTGATCGATCTGGCGCATGAATTAGGACGAGAAGAACGGCAGCTGGTGATCCTGGGGGAAGGAAACCTCAGCGCAGATTGCGGTGATGGTACGTTCTGGATCAAAGCTTCTGGCAGCAGTATGGCCGAGATCGAAGAGTCCGGTTTCAGCAGGGTGAAGTTTGACAATATTCTGCAGCTGAGTTCGTTGGAGAATCCCAAAGAAGAACAGGTCGTGAGCGGATTGCGGGATTCCTTGGTTGATAAGAGCATGAGACAGCCTTCCATTGAAACATTTCTGCACGCGGTGTGTTTGCAGGAAACCGAGGCGAAATTTATCGCACACACCCATCCCACCGCGGTCCTGTCAATAATTTGCAGTCAACAAGGCGCTGATCCGTTCATGAGGCATCTGTTTCCCGAACCGATTCCGGTGTGTGGGTTACGGTTGGGGGTTGTCCCATATACTGATCCCGGTTTCAAACTGGCCGCCGCGGTTCAGAGTTCACTGCATGATTTCCAGGAGCAATACCATCATTCACCAAAGACTCTTTTGATGATTAATCATGGTCTGGTCGCTCTCGGTGAAACCGCACAGCAGGCTTTGAGTATTACCTTGCTTATGGAGAAGTGGGCCAGGATCCTGTTGGGTACTTATGCGTTGGGGGGACCAGCAACCTTAACTGATGAACAGGTGGACCAT
>JBFFEL010000156.1:0-7912 GCA_041558875.1 Anaerolineales bacterium | reverse complement strand
GTTAATGTAATGAGCCATCCTGCAAAAGGCCAACCATAAAGTGTAGGTTGCAGTCTTTGTGCCGTTAATCACATTATACAGTAAAAACCCATGAAGTTAAATTAGCGAATTAAATTAAAGGGCAGGCAATCATGGGAAGATTGCCTGTCCTAAGGGAATTCTTTTTTATCCCAGGTTTTCCAGGATGGTCTGGCTGGGGATTCTGTTGGTTCCACAACCGCTTCCTTCAATATGGGTGATTTCACGCCAAACAATTTGCCGGTCCTTGTTAATGATGAACACAGAGGGAGTTGACAAACCTTCATCAAGCACACCATAAGCTTCTGCGACGATACGATCGTTGTCAGCGAGTATGGGGAATTGAGCATTACTTACTTTGGCAGTTGTTTTAGCTCCATAATTACCTTGAACTGCAATGGCAATTACTTGTGAGCCTGCTTCTTCATATTTAGTGCGATCGTTCTCAATTTCACTGAGCTGCGCCATACAAGGCTGGCACAAATAACCGAAATAAAACACGAGCACCACCTGCTCATTTTCCTTAAGGGAATCCGCCAAGGAAACCTCATTCCCATTACTATCAGGCAAGGTGAAATCCGGAGCGGTATCCCCGGTTAGTAGGCTTGTGGATTCGGGCTCTTCCTCAGGCGCTTTCTTCGTTGGCTTGGGCTCTTCTGTATCCACGCTTTCGGTAGGCTCTGGCTCTTCTGTAACGACAGTCTCCGTGGGTTCGAGTTCTTCTGTAGCATCACTAGCCGCAGAGATAGGCTCATTCACCTGGGAAGTTGGGGTGGTTCCACTACAAGCTGCTAGCAGAAAAGAGCACACGAACATCAGTCCAATCCAAAAAACCATTTGCTTATTCATAATAGATCCTCCTTGATCTTTGTGAAACGTTAAGCTAATTTAGTCAATATCTACTATCTAATTGTCGATTATGCGGTCCATTATTGTTTTGCTTGCTCTTTAAGGCGCTACATGGGAGGTTTCCAGCGCCACTGGGCACGGCATGGACCTGCAACCTCCTTCGGAAGTGCTGAGCTGAAGGGGATCACCCGTAGCCAGCCCATGATCGAGCACCGCGAGCCTGACCCCGTCTAACGGGTCATTAATACCCCCCGCACCCGCTTTAAGTTCAAGCTCGAGTTGGACCTGCTCATCCTCTGCAACAAATCCAGTAGCCAACATCGTTTTAGCCGCGCTCATTGGTTTGGTTACATCACCGATGAGCCACTAGGCCGTGTAGGCGTTGCCAGGAGTAACGCAACAAGCTTCAAAATTGAGCACGATCTTGTTCGTGTCTCTTTCAAGTTCAGATTCGCCAACCAGATCACCATCTGGCGTCGTTACCGGATTCAGGCTGCTGACCGTCTCCCCCAGTATCGGCAGATTTTCCAGGATGGTCTGGTTGGTGATTCTATTCGTTCCGCACCCACCATACCCACCATCAATATGGGAGATTTCACCCCAAACAATCTCTCGATCCTGATTGATGATGAACACAGAGGGTGTTGAGAAACTACCCCCTTCATACACACCGAAAGCCTTCGCCACCTCGTGATCCTCGTCTGCCAGGATGGGGTACTGGGCGCCGGAAATTTCTACACTGCGTCTTGCCCCGCTTTCCTTTTGAACGGCAGACGCAATCACCTGGGCACCTTTTTGTTCATACTCAGCAAGATAATTCTCAATCTCAGTCAGCTGTGCCATGCAAGGAACGCACCCGTACCCGTAATAAAAAACGAGTACGACCTGTTCGTTTTCCTGCAGCAGGCTCGAAAGGGACACCATGTTTCCTTCCCCATCTGATAAGGTAAAATCAGAAACTATTTCTCCAATAAGTGGACTGGTAAATGCCGTCAGCTCCTCGACCACTTCCTCCGTGGTTTCTGGTTCTTCTATCGTCACACTTTCAGTCGGCTCAGGCTCTTCTGTAACTACACTTTCAGCCGGCTCAGGTTCCTCTGTTACCACGCTTTTTGTTGGCTCTGGCTCTTCTGTGACCACGTTTTCCGTCGGTTCGGGTGCTTCTGTGACTGTGATCGAGGTAGTTTCATCTTCTTCCACTCTAGGACTTGGAATAGATGTAACACAGGCTGCCATCAGGAGAGACAGTACGCATAGCAAACTGAACAAATAAAGTTTTTTTGTCTTCATTTCAGATCCTCCTAGATCTCCATAGAACCATTAATTTTTTTCGATGCTGGTATGCGCATGCGGCATCCCATATCCTATTGCTCACCTTATCTGCAAAAAGCATAACAGGTGAACAATTTGCAGGGAGGATGGGGGAAAGTATGGTATTGGCCTGGCTGGAGAGTTCCTTGGGGAAAGGGGGTATTGGAATGGTATGGATTCGGATATTTAAGAGCCAATTTATTCATTTTTATGATATCCTGATTGTGTGAAAATGACAATTCAAACTGGAGGAACAATTCAAGGGTATGAGTTGATTGAGCGAATCGGCTCTGGCGGATTTGGTGCGGTATACCGGGCATACCAATCTACTATCGGGAGGGAAGTAGCGATCAAAGTCATCCATCCATCGTATGCCAATCACCCTGAATTTATCCGCCACTTTGAGCGGGAAGCACAGCTGATCTCCCGCCTGGAACACCTGCACATCGTCCCCTTATACGATTACTGGCGAGATCAGGAAGGCGCTTACATCGTCATGCGCTGGATGAAGGGCGGGAGCCTGGCTGACGCTTTGGGTGGGGGACCTTTCGATCTCGAACCAGCCAGATTGTTGTTAGACCAGGTAGCGAGTGGTCTGGTTGCGGCTCACAGCCGGCACATCATCCATTGCGATCTAAAACCAGCCAATATCATGTTGGATGAGGAGGGAAACGCCTACCTGGGAGATTTCAACATCGCAATGGATATCCTCGGAGTCGATGTCTCAGCAGGCAATAGGAGCGATCGACCAATGGCTGGAAAGATTGGTGTTGGCTCACCAGGTTATGCTTCTCCTGAGCAGCTGCGCGGCCAGAGCACAACTCCCCAAAGTGATATTTACAGCCTAGGAATCACCCTGTATGAAGTCTTAATCGGACATCATCCTTTCCCGTCTGAAAATTCCATCGAGCAGTTGTTCAAGCATGTTGATGAACCTTTACCAACAATTGAATCCTTGGACCAAGAGGTTCTGGCTGAAGTTAACCGGGTTATTCAAAAAGCGACTGCCAAAAATCCAAAACAACGCTATCAAGATGCTTTGGCTATGGCAGCTGCTTTTCGCCAAGCAGCTTCACTCAGTAAGTCTGATCAGGCAGCCGAAATAGTTGAATCGCTCACGCTGCGCGAACAAGAGATATTACATCTGCTCGTAGAGGGAAATACGAATAAACAAATCGCCCAGGAATTGTACGTAGAGCTGCCTACAATTAAGTGGCATATCAGCAATATTTACAAAAAGCTTGGCGTGCGTACCCGGGTGCAGGCCATCCTGCGCGCCCGGGAACTAGACTTAATTGTATCACCTGCATCCAGCGATGTTGAAAGCAAAGATACACCCCAATCAAGCTTCGACCATCCAGAACCCATCAACCCTTACAAGGGGCTCCGCTCCTTCGAACCTGCGGACAAGCGGGAATTCTACGGTCGTGAAGCGGCTATCGAGCGTTTATTGGACAGGCTGACAGCCTCATCCCCTAATTCAAATAAAGAAAATGGTGGAAAGGGACGGTTTCTGGCGATCGTCGGTCCCAGCGGTTCTGGGAAATCAAGTTTAGTAAAGGCTGGGCTCATTTCAGCTTTATGGTCTGGGAGAATTCCTGGTTCAGAAAAGTGGTTTGTGGTCAGCATGGTGCCCGGTGCCAGACCGCTTGATAACCTGGAAACCTCCTTGACTCGCATTGCGGCGAATCAGGCCAGCAACTTGCGGACGCACCTGGACCGGGATGCTTTTGGCCTCTGGCGAGTAGCAAATCTGGTTCTACCCAACGATGACAGCGAGCTAATTCTGGTCATTGATCAATTTGAGCAGATATTCACCCAGGTTGAGGATGAAAAAACCCGCATTCATTTCCTCGACTTACTTGAAGGCGCAGTCTCTGAACCACACAGCCGGGTACGGGTTGTCATCACTTTAAGAGCTGATTTTTATGATCGACCGTTGCAGTACCCAAATTTCGGTCGCCTGGTGCAGAAGAATGTAGAAACGCTGCTGCCATTATCAGCTGAAGAATTAGAACGAGCAATCGTCAATCCTGCCAAGCAGGTTGGGGTTTCGCTCGAGCCCGGGCTGGCTGCCACGATCATCGAAGATGTCAACTACCGGCCCGGAAACCTGCCCCTGCTGCAGTATGCACTAACAGAATTATTCGACCAGCGTGTTAATCATACCCTTACAAGCCGGGTGTTTTCGGATATTGGCGGGGCAGGAGGAGCTCTTGCAAGGCGAGCCGAGCAGCTCTACCAGGAACAAGATTTCCAAGGTCAAGAAATGATCCGCCAGATGTTCCTGCGCCTGATGACGGTTAGTGAAGCGCAGGGGATAGGGCTGGTCGAAGCAACTGTAAAAACTGGAACCAGCCGGCGCGTGCTGCATGCAGAACTCTTATCGGCAACCATCGATCCAGACCGGCTGGACGATATCATCGACACTTATGTGGATTATCGATTGCTGACCCTCGATCATGACCCTGCTTCCCGCAGACCGACCGTTGAACTGGCCCACGAAGCGATCATCCACGCTTGGGATCGCTTGCAAGCCTGGTTGGAGGAGAGCGCAAGCGACCTTAACATGCACCGGCAGCTGATACGCTCGGCTGACGAATGGATCACTAGTAACATGGATGAGAGCTTCCTGCTGCGTGGGGCTAGATTAAACAGCTTTGAATCTTGGTCTAGAGATACCCAACTGATCTTCACGTCCGACGAGCAGGATTATTTAGCCGCAAGTTTAACAGCTCGAGAGGAGAGAGAAGCCGTTGAACGCCAGCGCCAGGAGGAGAAGTCGCGTCTCGAGCGGAGGTCAAACCGGCGTCTTAAAGCCCTGGTGGGCATCATGGCCTTGGCGTTGGTGATCGCTGTAGGACTGACGATTGCCGCCATATCATTCTCACGCCGGGCAGAGGAACAGCAGATCATTGCTGAAGAACAGCAGTTAATTGCCGAAGAACAGCAGCTAATTGCTGAGGAACAGCAACGAATTGCGGAAAGCCAGCAAAGGCTGGTTGTAGCTCGTGAACTGGTCTCTGCAGCGGCAGCGAATATAGAATTGAATCCGGAACGAAGTATCCTACTCGCATTAAAAGCTGCAGAAACCACCAACCAGGCTGATGGTTATATCCTTCCTGAAGTGGAGAGGCTGCTGCATAAAGCGATCCAGGCTGACCGTATAGAAATCACGATCCCAATGGCCGGTTTGATAGCTTTCAACCATGATGGCAAGCTGCTGGCAATTGGAGATTCGAACGGCGCCTTGAAACTTTGGGAGACGGATACTGGTCAAGAAATACGTGAGTTAGGTGGACACTACTCATTAATTAGCGGGTTATCCTTCAGCCCGAATGGTCGTTACCTGGCTTCGTCGAGTTTCGATTTGAAAGTCAAAATATGGGATGTGGTCAGCGGGGAACAGGTCGCAGTGATCAAAGATTTTAACAGCCAGGTCAACTATGTCACTTTCAGTCCTGATGGTAATTTATTAGCAGCCGTTGACCAAGACGGCAAAGTGCAAGCCTGGGAGGTGAATTCGGTCCTTGAGAACTATACTGAAGAATCAAGCCCTTCTGGTAGAGTTGAACCGGTCTTTTTCAAACAGGCCCCTGCTGCGGCAATCGATGTCTCCTTCAGTCCTGACGGTGAGAAAATCGCTATTTTTGTACCGAGTGCAGGCATCATTCTTTGGGATACAGCCTCAGGGGAACAACTTCTCGAGATTTCGGGAGTGACGGATCTGGTTTCAAACATCGCCTTCAGCCCAGATGGTGAAATCCTGGCAGGTGGGTCCGGGGATCTAGGAACCGCGATATGGAATATCAAAACGGGAGAAAAAATAACACATTTTCCGGAGGAGGCACCCATCACCCATGTAGCCTTCAGCGAGGATGGTCTTACTTTGGCAACTTCGGCAAAAAACGGTCGGGTATCATTGTGGGATATGGAAACCTACACCCGTAAGGTCAGTTTTTTTGGACAATCGACTGGGTTCAACTTCCTTGCACTTAGTCTGGATGGGAAATGGGTGGCAGTTGGCAATGATCCCCAGAGCAGCAGCCTGTGGAATGTCAGCCCAAATAGCGGACGCGAGGTATTGTCCATCTCCGCACATAAAGGGAAAGTTTACGAAGCAGTCTATAACCCGGCAGGCACTAAAATCGCCACCACAGGAGAGGATGGAACTCTCAGGGTATGGGATGCTACCACCGGAGAGCTGCTGCACAGTTTGCTAGCTCAACGTGATTGGGAGCATCTGCCTGCTTTCAGCCCTAATGGCCAAATATTGGCTGGAATAAATCCCGAGGGAGATATCACGTTGTGGGATGTTGAATCGGGGGGTGAAATAGCCACAATGACCAATGATGGCCCAGCTTTATCCGTGGTTACATTCAGCTCGGATGGATCCCGGTTGGCTGCAGGTGGTCTGGGCGGCAAGGCGTACATATGGGATCTAACGACAAACCAAAAACTGGCAACTATCAATAACGACGAAGGCCTGATCATCAATGATTTGATCTTTAGTCCCGAAGGAGACTATATTTTCTCGTTCGATTGGCTGGGTCGGGCAGGATCCTGGAAAAGCGATTCCGGAGAGCACTTTTCGGGAGAAGAACCAAACCTGGTGTGCAAAGCCACGCTTTGGGACGCCGATGCGACTGCAAATGGTCGCCTGCAGGCTGTGGCCTCCTTTGACGGGTTGGCTTATATTTTTCGCGCTGTCAACCAACCGGGTGAAGAGCCGAGATTTGCCTACGCGATGGGATTGATTGGGCATGAGGGAAATGTAACCGGGGTCGCTTTAAACGAGCAGGGGAACCTGCTTGCCACCTCGGGACTCGATGGCACGGTTCGCTTATGGAGCGTGGAATTGGGGCCAGAGGGGGGGTATCAGAATTCGGGTGAAGAGATTTCCATGTTGACCGACCAGTCTTTACCTCTGGAAGGGGTTGATTTCAGTCCAGATGGTCGCTTTGTAGTGGCACCTGGTGAGGATGGCATGGTGCGTGTGTTCGTGGTCGGTATTGAGGATTTGATGGAGCTGGCTCGGGCGCGGTTGTCGCGGGATTTCACTCGTCAGGAGTGCCGAGAATTCCTGCATTTGCACACTTGTATTGAAGAATAATGCCCATTCAACCATGCAAAGCTCTATGGAAGGTATGCTGCAGACCAAATAGAAAAAAACTAACCACTTAACAATCTCCTCAGACCCAAAAAATCAGTAAAATTGAATATATACACTTTCAAATAGAGAGATTATCCGATCGTGAAAGCTTCAATGGCGCCTGTGTTCGACCAATTCCGTCTACCAACAAGAAGACCCTTCAGCTGGAAAGCCCTGTGGATCCTGGTTGCGCTCCAATTGTTGGGAAACTTACTCGCAATCCCCACTTTGAAGGCCTCCAATTTGCCTGTGGAACCTCTCCCCTATTGGATCCTGTGGACTGCGATATCGATCCCGGTCATCGGTCTTGCTCTCTTCCTTGGCGGTAGAATCGGTCTTGGAGCCCCACTGCTCGAGGGGTATTTACATGGTCAGGAAAGACGTAATTGGGCACAGACAGTGGTCGTCATCTCCATTTTAATCGCCGCCGCAGCCACTCCATTGATCCTGCTTGTCAATCTCAATGTTGACCCGGAAGGATATCCTGCTGTTTGGAAGTTAATCCTCGCTTCAGTGGATGCAGGGGTTCAAGAGGAGATCTTCACTCGTTTGTTCTTGTTAACCGGACTGGCCTGGCTGGGT
>JBFFEL010000155.1:0-8002 GCA_041558875.1 Anaerolineales bacterium | reverse complement strand
TATTAGCTGGATTCACGGGAAAGGTGCTCATTATCTTGATGACCTAGTCTGTCAAGTTTATGTGTTCAAAGTTTTGGAAACCAGGGATTGGTGGCTTTCCTTGAAACCGATTGTTCGCAGAAATCGGACTAACCAGTAACCAAAATAATCCATCTTACAAATTCTCTTACCCACTACTTCACGACCCAGGCATCCACGGTTTCCTGTTTGCCTTTCAAAAACAATTTCCGGTTTTCGTGCGCATCTTTGGAAAGACCGGCCATTTCCATCGTCGTATCACCGACTAACAGTTCCCCGGTTGCGGCTTCTGAACTGAGACGCGCGGTCGTGTTAACAACATCCCCAAGGATGGTTATGTCTGTGCGGCCGCCTTCCATTTTCATAGACCCGATATAGGCAACCCCGGTATTCACCCCAATCCCAACTGGGACCCAGGGAGTCTTTCCCCCTCCGTGACCCGTGGCGTGCAAAATATCTCTTCCCGCATTGATCGCGGTCTGGGCATGATTGGGTCCCGCGAAGGCTGGTGCAAAGAAGGCAGCTAACCCATCACCAACAAACTTTTCGATCAGCGCGTTGTTAGAGTACAGAGCTTTTGTTCCTGCCAGGTAAAAGCGGTGGATTAAATCGCTGAATTCACGCGTCTCCATCTGTTCCGCCAGTGGAGTCGAACCGCGGATATCCGCAAACAGGATCGTGACTTCCACCTCCGCGCCGCCAGGAAATCGTTCAGCAAACCGTTCACACACATCACACATATGTGGATTCAATGCAGAAGGCTTGACGTTGAGCAATCTTCTTGAAATGAAACCGCCGATTCCCTCAAATGGAATATAGCAGATCTGACAGCGTGGATCTGATGGCAAGGCACGGTAGACTGGCTTTAAGGAAGGATGCTCGAACCATGGCAGCTGCATGCCTTTCAGCGTTGCGCCGGTGGTCAGATAAGTGCGCCAGACTTTCGAGTTTAGATCCTCATATTCGGATTTTGGGATTGGGTTCTCTTGCATTGGAAAATTATAGCATGCGGGTCAACCCTATTTCCCAGTTAGAGATGTGTACCCTAATTATTGGTACTTCCATAGAGACTCACTACTGATGGTTCTTTCTAAATAAGCATGGGGATGGCGATTTAGGACATATCCCTTGAGGGTCATCCATTCTAGAGAGTCGCCTGCTGGGGAATGGTTCCCTGAAATGGCAATAGATTTGGCGAGAAATTCCAACCCGCCTCTTCCATAACAACCAATAATTGATGCTTAATCAACGGAGCACATGTTGACATGTGCTCCGTTCTCGTCTTTAAAAAGATAGGCAATTTGAGCAACGTGAGCTAAGGAACAACACCGGGGTTGCTCGAGGATTTCGGGCGGTTGTTTCATTTTCTTCCCACAATCTGTTCTAAATTGGATACATGAAAGATTTCCTGATTTCTGCGTCTCTTAATGGTTAGTCCCACAAGGGAAATATTGTATGTATCCAAGCATAGGCGGGGGTATGCATCAGGAGTCATATCCAATAAGGGACAATTATATAAACAAACTCCTCCAAATATGCCTGAAGAGGAGTTTTCCGGTGCTATGCGATACAATTGAAGGCAGTGAAGTTTGTTATTGTTTTCTGGTGATCGCGAGCAAGCAGCAGATAAAACACCCTTACTGACAATTCTGAAGAAAGGAAAGAGGATGAAAGAGATCGCAACATTCAAAATTCATGAGCCTTATGGACTTGCTCTGTTATTCACGCCCGATGGAGAGACGCTGATAACCGCCGGCATGGACAACCTGATCAACCTGTGGTCTGTGGGGGATTGGAGCCCGAAGGCAACATTTTCCGGACACAACAAAAGCGCCAATACGCTTGACCTGTCGCCTGACGAAAGGGTTCTCGCCAGCGGCTCATCTGATCACACCGTGCGCATGTGGGCCTTCCCTGAAGGAGACCTGCAACAAACATTTACGCACCGCAAACAGACTGTCGCCGCGGTGAAGTTCTCGCCAGATGGAAAATGGCTGGCATCCGGGTGGTATGGGGGTTATGTCGCGGTCTGGTCATTAGACGAAAACGGGCAAGTTCTGTCAATCAAAGCCAATGACCGGCACGTAAACAGCCTAAACATATCCCCAGACAGCAAGATCATGGCAACATCGGGTATTGGCAACACCATCCGATTATGGGAGCTTTCATCTGGCGATCCCGCAGGTGAATTAATCGGGCACAAAACTGCTGTGTGGTCGCTGACTTTTATCCGGGAAGGGAGTACGCTGGTATCCATGGGATACGAGCGCGATGTCGTCTTCTGGGATATGGCATCTCTGCAAGAAATCCAACGTTTTTCCATTGAAGGCGAAGACCCACGAGGCATGATTGTTTCACCAGATGAGTCGCTTGTGGCAATCCCGATGCAGGGTCAGGTGGAACTGCGCCAGATGGCTGACTGGTCACTGGTAGATGTGCTACCAGTCAGCACAAAGGTGGTCCATGCAGCCGCATTTTCGCCGGACGGAAAAACGATCGTCGCCAGCGGTGGGGATGGGGATCTGCGAGTCTGGACAGATATATAGCTCAGCAGCTTCGACAGAATCAATCCTGATAAATAAGGCGTACGGAAACAGTCCGTTGCAGGTTACAACTTGAACTGCTCGAAGATTTCGGGCGGTTGTTTCATTTAACTCATACAATCGTTATTGGATATGAGATAGAAATCTTGATTTCTTTGTTTCTAAATCGTTAGTCCTGCAAAACGATACGGGAAGCAACCCAGCAGAGTTATGTCCATTTGGGATTAGGTTATGGGTCTTCCCTAAGGATGCGATTTGAGTTCAGCCGGTCAGGAGAGGTCTATACCAGATTAGGAGCAGATTCCGTTTTATTCGATTTTTCTCGCAGCGGGTTAGATTGATATGAGAATTGTGGGACTGTAATCCGGTCATTTTTTGGAAGAACTGGTTGATCATTTCCCTCTTGGTCAACGTTATCAACAAGCTGGTCGATTTTGTCCAAAGAATAAATACAGGTTACATTACGACCCATCAACTTTGAACGGTAGAGGGTGACATCTGCATCATGGATAATCTCGTCTGCTGAACCCTGTCGATTACGTTCTGCAATGCCAAAACTGATGCTGGCTTTGATCGGGGTAACGCTGGTTGAAACCTCAAATTCTGCTGCTGCAATGGCCTGGCGGACGGCTTCAATCCTGGGAAAAGCTTCCTCCGCAGTTGTTTCCGGCATCAGGATGGCGAATTCCTCTCCCCCGAATCGGGCAACCAGGTCAGAACCTCTGAACTGATCCTTTAATATCTCAGCTACTTTGATTAAGACTACATCCCCAGCTAGATGCCCGTAAGTGTTATTAATATTGCGCAGCAGGTCCAGGTCTCCGATAACAACTGTGAGAGGACGGTCAAAGCGCGTTGCGCGATCGTATTCCTTCTCCAGCTCCTCCGCAAAGTGCCGGGCATTATAGAGCTTGGTTTTCGGATCGATTTCGGTTTGTCGTTGTAAGTTGGGGACTTTAAGTGTCACCGAAATCAGGTACAAGGGGATAATAACGAAGATGACCGCTGAGGGGTTGATAGTCCAGATCAGGGCTGCGACTGCGCCCAATCCCAATAAAGTGAAGTCGATCATCAGGGTGAGCATGCCAAAAATTCCCGACTGGGCAAAGTTTTGACCTCGGGCAAACCAGATAGCCATCCCGATCAGCAAGTGGTTCGCCAGGGTGAAGACAGATAGTGCAGCAAGAATGGCCAACGTACTGATAGATCCTGGGGGCAGATCTATGGCAATTATCCAGTAGTATATCAAGGCAGCCGCGGAGACCGCGATCGCAAAAGTTGCCATATTGAACATCTGGATGTACCAGGGGTACCTGTGCCAGGCCCAATCAACTAGGTGAGCTACCAGGATAATGAACAGGGTTTCAACGCCACCAAAGAATACAAATGCCAAACCGTATGCTACCCAACCAAGATTGTAGCTGGATTTATGGGTGGTGCCCTCGACTTTGTAGACCTGGGCAATAGCGGCCAGACCGGTCAAGATCAACAACCAATAATTTTGCCAGTAGATATTGGTCAGGTGGTACGCCGAAAGCCCAACGCCAACTGTAATTATTGAAAGGATGAAAATTCTTGCTTTCCAGGATAGATCGCTCAAAATCCGCTCCTCCAACTATGGTCGCCCAATTTTAGATTGTTGTAATCCAATCTGTCCTCATGTTGACCTTCAGGCCAGTTCTATAAACTAATCTTCCCAGGTAACCGCGTTCCAATTGACGGCATTCCAATTGACTGCGTTCCAGTTGACCGCATTCCAGTTGACCGCATTCCAGTTGACTGCGTTCCAGTTGACCGCGTTCCAGTTAACTGCGTTCCAGTTGACCGCATTCCAATTGACGGCATTCCAGTTGACCGCGTTCCAGTTGACGGCATTCCAATTGACCGCGTCCCAATTGACCTGCTCCCAATCGATTTCTTCCTCCCCATTCTGGCTGGACCAGTAAGCGATTAGCGCCATTTTAGCCAAAAGCATGTGAGGCACAATGCCCTGATTAGCAGCCTCCGAGGTGCGCGTGGTAAGTGCGGCGTAAACATCAAGGTAAGGCCATGATCCGACAATTCCGGCCGTTTGGATCAGGCGATATTTAACCTGGTCAGGGGTCAGATTTGGCTCTGCTTGCAGCAGAAGGGCTGCCGCGCCGGTAACCATTGGAGCGGCCATCGATGTGCCACTGAGGCGGAAGTATTCCCCATCCATCACGACCCGATCGGGATGTTCAAAAAACCAATCACTCCCATATGATAGAACACTGACGATGTCTACACCTGGAGCGAAGATCTCTGGCTTGGAGTACCCCTCAATTGTCTGTCCTAACGGGGTAAACGAGGTAATGAAATCATCTGTCCTGCTGGAAGTATTGTTCTCATCGGTGGCACCCACAGTGATGATAAAAGGATCATTCCCTGGTGCAGCTTCAATTGCTTTAAACTCGTCGTCATCATCCCAGTTGCCGGCAGCTGCCACAACCACCACTCCATTGAACCACAAGATCTCTGCTGCAGCATTGAGCGCGCTCTCATGGTAGGATTGCGGAATGGTGGACTGGATCGACAAATTCAGGACCCGAATGTTGTATTCATCTTTGTGGTCAAACACCCACTGCATGGCATCCACAGTATCAGACTCATAAGCCAGACCCTGCTCGTTGCTGATCTTTAGATTGACCAAATTCACCTTCGGTGCAATTCCTGAGTACTTTCCGTCAGAAGCGCCTCCATGCCCACCTATAATGCCAGCCACATGAGTGCCATGTCCAAAATGATCTGAGGGGGATTCGGAATTAAAACTTTTCATTACTTTAATGCGAGTATGCGGCTTTTTTGGTGTGATAGTAAAATCCCGGTCAGTGAAAATACCACTGTCTATCACTGCGACACCAATTTCCTCGCCAAGATAACCCAAATCCCATAGCTGTCGCACATTCAGGGTATCCAAGAAATAATTTTCGGGGAGCAGTTCCAAAGAGGTTTTCGGATCTTTTATCGGTTTTGCGGATGGTTTGACAGGTGCATCCAATGAAACCCAATTCACAGTCGTCATCTCAGCCAGACTGGGAACAGCAGCACCTGGTACCTCAGCAGCAAAGGCGCTGATCAGTGGGAGATCCTTGAGTACACGACCACCCATTTTCTCAACGAAATGCTCAGCGGGATACGATTCTCCCCCAATTTGAATTATGACGCGCAATGTTTGTCCAGGATCCTCGGCAACCATCTGTATCAACTGCTCGCTCATCCGAACGGAACGGGGCTTGAAAATCAACACAGCTGGCGCCAACAGGCTGAAGATAATGGTAACGATTATGCATGTTTGAAAGATTTTCTGTGATAGTTTCATATTTTCATCTCATTTACTTCCTAAAACATTGAGCCCCTCAGGTTCTGGGGCGCCTGAGGGGCTAATGAATTAGATTTGCCTAGGCAGCCCATCCGTCATATGGTCAGTTGACCAGTTAGACTGTAGCTTTGTGTCCCTGTCTTTCGACAGGTTTACCTTTTCTGCGCGAAGGTTTGAGCCTAGGCAGCCCGTCCATCATGTGACCGGTTGGCCATTTAGATCGTGGCTTTGCGTCCCTGCTTTTCAACAGGTTTGCCGTTTCTGTGCTGTATGTTGAACTTTACTTTATTAGCACCTCCCCAAAGGAATGCGAATAGTACTTTAGTAATGAATTTAGTACTTTCTTCCTATATGCCTGAGATAACGGCATGTAATTACTTTTGTTACACCAAATTCTAACCAATTTATTACTAACTAGCGATCCTTTCCATCTTGTAAGGAATCGAAGGAGAACTTCATATTGAATTGACGGGCACAACGGACGAAGGTGTACCTCATTTCCTGAAAGGTCGTGAACCCGTTGTCAAAATACTTTATATAATTGTATTTGGTCGAGTTCACTAATTAAGTAAATAACCGGAGAGCACCTAAGCAACTCAAGCTCCGGGGGCTGTAAACAGAGGAGGTATTTCTACATGGTGGAAATTGTCTGGGAGTTCATCTTAAAGGAAGGATCCCAAGGCCGGTTCGAGCTGGCATACGGTCCAGGAGGTATGTGGAGCAAATTGTTTGGGAAGAGCCAGGGATTTCGCGGTACAACGGTATTGAGGGATGCGAACAATCCGCAGCGATATCTTACGATCGACCTGTGGGATTCTGAGGTCCAAAGGAACCAGGCATTGGTCGAACGCCAGGCTGAGTACGATGAGGTGGCAACCGCCTTTGAGGAGTGGACCGAATCAAAGACTGAAATAGGCACCTTCAGCGTGCTGGCCCAGGCCACGGTACGCCCTCATGCAAAAGCTGGGAAAAGCAAGAAAAGAGGTCGCCGCTGATCTAACACATGAACAACACGCCGAACGCCACACCTAACCAATCATATGCGCAAAACTGCTTCAAAGAAAACACTATCAATAACTTTTGAGGATTTTTTGGTTCGATGTCGCCTCGAAACTGGGAAGACACGATTTATTCGAAGTTTGTCAATTAGGGAATAAACTATACAGGAAAGATATGGGTTCAGTCACTCTTGCTGGAATTAATAAATCAATTCCAATCATATTACCCGATTTAACCCACAATTAATACAAATGATGATAGAAAATAAACTTCTGGTCATCAAAGCCTTCGATGACCAACCATTGATACGGTTCGGGAAATACAAATTCCTAATCAACCCACTGACCGAGCAGATTCCAGCGACCTCAGCCGAACTGCTTCAGGCAGCTACTGACTGGATCGTAGCAGAAGGTGATTTCAGCCAGGCGACCAAAATTGCCGGTGAAGAGGATAAAGGTGCCATCCTAGTTGCCGCTACGTCTCTGGCAACTACCCTGCCGTTCGGACTGGCGCGCTGGTATCCGGCAGGACTTGAAGGGCAGGTTCCAGTTGATTTTGATATGGAATACACCAGCGGCCAGCTTTTCTTGAATGGGATCGAAAAAGATGACAAGGTGATCATCGTGGATGATATGATCAGCACCGGCGGAACGATGTTGGCACTGATCGAAGCTGTTCAGTTGGCAAAGGGAAGGATCGTTGATATCGTCTGTGTAGCTGAAAAGTTGGAATACAAAGGGGTCCAGAGGGTAGCAAACGATACCGGGTACCAGGTAAAAACGTTGTTAAAAATATCAATTTCCGGAGAACGCTCAAAAGTCATCCAGACTCGCTAAGGCCTGATTGATATCAGGAAATACAGCTGCACCCAGGTCAGATAGGGCGGTCTGTTTAGCCGGTTCTGCTGCAATTCCCATTTTCTGTACCTCTACCCGCACACCCATCCGACCAAGTAATTGACTGGTTTCCTGTACAGCAACCAGTCCACTCGGTGTATCTTCAAATACGGTCACCTTGCTGTCGTGCAGATAAATTAGCATTGAATTATGCCAATCGGAAGGTTGCTGCCTGATGAAATCAAGGCTATCCTCCAGCGGCCAGC
>JBFFEL010000154.1:0-8044 GCA_041558875.1 Anaerolineales bacterium | reverse complement strand
GACTGGCAGGTGTCGTCACCAACCGAGCAGGGAATTGACCCAGGGCTGCTGGTGGAGTTGTACGAGGAAGCAGCTGAATTGGAGACCCTCTACGGGCTGCTGGTGGTGAAGAATGTTTACCTGATCGCAGAAGATTACTTCAATGGTGGATCGGTTGGGAAGAAAACCTTGATACAGTCGGTATCGAAAAGCTATGTCTCAGCCCTGGTGGGGATTGCACTGGAGCAGGGATGCCTATCAAGCGTGGACCAGAAGATGGTGGACTTCTTCCCGGAATTAGCCGGTCAGATCAAAGACCCGCGCAAGAAAGAGGTCACCATCCGCCAAATGCTGCAGATGCGCAGCGGATATCCCGACGAGGAGACCCATCAAGATTACCTGGATGCGCTTTATTGGGGTGAGTATCCGGAACTGATCGTCGAATTCCCGCTGGTCAGCGATCCGGGCACCCGGTTCAACTATAGCAACCTGACCTATAGCTGGCTGGCCATCATGCTGCACCGAGCTTGTGGCACAGACCTCAAGTCCTATGCGCAGGAGCATCTCTTTCAACCCCTGGATACGGAAGTGGGTAAGTGGCTGCAAGACCGGGATGGCTACTATATCGGCAGCGGGGGCATCCACATTACGGCGCGGGATGCCGCCCGGTTCGGCTGGCTCTATCTCAATGAGGGCGAATACCAGGGGGATCAAATCGTCCCCGCAGATTGGGTACGCGCTTCTTTGCAAACTTATTCTGAGAATGCAAAAAAATACGGCGGCTTGATTTTCAAAAACCTCGGGTACGGATATGGTTGGTGGTCTGCCACGGTGGGAGACCACGGTTTCAACTTCGCCTGGGGGCATGGTGGGCAGCTGATTGTCTTACTGGATGAACTGGATATGGTGATCGTTACAACTGCCGACCCGTTCTTCGGCGAGCACAGTGGAAATTCCTGGCAGCATGAAAAGGCAACCTTCAACCTGGTCGGGGCGTTTATTAAATCCTTGCCAGGGGAGTGAGGAAAATCCTGCACTTACCCCAAATGTAATTCTGGTCGACTCACTCCAGATTACATTTGCGTCCTGAATGGCGAGAATTTCAAGATATAATCGGGGCATGACTGCCCCGATTTTGGTCACCAAGCTCTTCATCCCGCCAACCCGGACGGAAATCGTCCAGCGACCTGGCCTGATTGATCGCTTGACCGATGGCCTGGACCGCAAACTGACCTTGCTCTCCGCCCCGGCCGGATTTGGGAAGACGACATTGGTCAGCCATTGGGTGGAAAATTTACGGAGTAACCTAGAAAGGGATAGCCAATCCATTAAAGTTGCCTGGCTCTCGCTGGATGAAGATGATAACGATCCGGTACGTTTCCTGAATTACTTCATTGTCGCGCTGAATCAAAATAAAGGAAATGAAACTGATCTCGGTCGAGGCGCGTTGAGTATGCTCCAATCCCCTCAACCACCACCGCCAAACACCGTCTTGATTTCTTTAATCAACGACCTGGCAGCCATTCCAGAGAAAATCATATTCATCCTGGATGATTATCATTTGATCGAAGCTGATCCTGTGCACCAGGCTCTGGTTTTTCTGCTCGATAATATCCCCCCCCAATTGCATCTGGTCATTGCCACCCGTCAGGATCCGCCTCTGTCTCTGAGTCGTCTGCGTGCCCGGGATCAGATCACTGAACTGAGAGCCGCTGACTTGCGTTTTACCTCTTCAGAAGCCGCTGATTTTCTCAACCAGGTGATGGGCCTAAACCTTTCATCGGGGGATATCGCTGAGTTGGAAACCCGCACCGAAGGCTGGATTGCTGGGCTGCAGTTGGCCGCCATTTCGATGCGGGGATATGAAAACCGTGCAAATTTCATCAAGTCCTTCACCGGCGGGCATCGGCTGGTGCTCGATTTCCTGATCGAAGAAGTGCTGGGGCAGCAGCCGGAGAGCATCCAAAACTTCTTATTACAAACTTCAATTCTTGACCGCATGACGGGCCTACTATGCGATGCGGTGCGATTTGGAAACACCAAATCGCCTGGCAGTTCCAATGGAACTGCCTTCAGTAGTCAGGAGACTGGGCAGGAAACTCTCAAAATGTTGGACCATGCCAATTTATTCATCGTGCCCCTGGATGAAGAACGACGTTGGTACCGTTATCACCACCTGTTTGGCGATTTGCTACGCCAGCGACTTCGCCAAACTCAACCTGATCAGTTGCCAATATTGCAGCGCCAGGCCAGCAAATGGTGTCAACAGAACGGGTTCATTGATGAGGCCATCGAATATACGCTGCGCGCCGGTGACTTTGAGCAGGCTGCTGGCTTAATTGGTGAATTTGTTGACGCTCGTTGGCCTTATACCGATCACATTAGAATTCGGCGCTGGTTAAGTAGATTGCCTGATGAAGTGATCGTCTCCCATCCACACCTCTGTATCCTTCTGGCGCTACATCTAAATCAAAGCGGACGTCTAGATGAAGCTGAACAATGTCTAAGATCCGTCGAGCAGATTCTGGAAAATGAGCATTCCTTTGGAACAATGTCTTTGGCTGAACCTGACCTGATGATTTTACGTGGAAGAGCGGCTGTTACCCGAGCTGGATTGGCTTCTTATCAGGGAGATATTCCGGGGATCATCCGACATGCAAACCAGGCACTTGAGTGCTTACCAGAGCATGATGCAACCTGGCGTAGTCTTGCTTACGATAGTTTAGGAATTGCCTACAGTTTCATGGGCGAGGTAGACTTGGCATACCAGGCCCGGGAAAAAGGATTGGAGGCAAGTAGAGCAACGGGCAATATCTATATGATCCTCTTTTTGAGTCTGAAGTTGGTTGTATGCCTCAGGGATCAGGGTCGCTTGCAGCAAGCCTTAGATATTTGTCACCAACAGCAGCTGGAAATCGCTAATGAAACCTGGCTGTCACAAACAGCAATTGTTGGCTGGTTATATACACTATGGGGAGAGGTGTTAGCTGAAATCAACGAACTTGAAGAAGCCCTAAGATTAGCAAAAATGGGCACACAATTAACCGAGCGATGCAAAGATATGCAATTGCTGGGGAGTAGTTACTTGTGCATCTTAAGGATTCTATTTTCTAGAGGGGATTTTGCTGATGCTGAAGGTGTTATCCGAAACTTGGAAACGATTGTTATTGAAAACAAATTATCACCCTGGATCATGAACCAAATAAGAGCATGGCAGGCACGTTTGTGGTTGGTGCAGGGTGATTTGGATGCGGCTTCCCAATGGGTAGAAGGACTCGATGTGGATATCGACGGAGAGCTAGCGCATGTACACGATTTCGACCATGTAATCCTCGCCCGGATTTTTATCGCTCAAGAGCGTTTGGATGAAACGTTTGAGCTTCTTCAGCGGATGTTCGAGGCGGCGGAAGCAGGAGGGCGCATATCAAAAATGGTCGAGATTCTGATACTGCAGGCTTTGGCTTTTAAAGCCGGAAGCAACACAATCCAAGCTTTAGCTAAACTGAAACGAGCCTTGACTCTTGCCGAACCGGGAGGCTTTATTCGCACCTTTGTCGATGAAGGCCAACCAATGGCCAGTCTGCTCTACGAAGCTCTTAATCGTGGGATTTCACCAGAATATGTTCAGCGGTTACTGGCGGCCTTTCCCGTAACCGCACCAGAGGAAGCTGCTTCAACGAAATCCCAGGTGGATCAATCTAAATTGATCGAGCCGCTGAGTGAGCGTGAAATCGAGGTGCTGCAGCTCATCGCTAAGGGACTGACCAATCAAGTGATCGCTACGCGGCTGGTGCTTTCACCCCATACGATCAAGACCCACACCCGTAATATCTACAGCAAGCTGGCTGTCAACAACCGCACCCAGGCAGTGGATATAGCGAGGACATTGGGTATCCTGCCTCCCATCTAAAACCTGTATTATCTGAAAGAACAACATTTACTAAGGTTGTGTGTAAATCCTGAATTGGTAACCTGTTAAATTTCAATCGCCAAGGGTCATGCTGAGTGGAACGAAGCATCTCAAGGTTGGAGTAAGAGATTCTTCAGTCGCAAAGAACGCTCCTTCAGAATGACAACTTATTAAATTTTGATTGCCGGACTACTAGGTTTTCTACAAACAAAATCCCGGTTGATGTGCCTATGAGTGCTTCCATCCGTCTAGAGCCTAAATAATTCAAGGTATAATCGGGTTGTGAATGCCCCAATTTTGGTCACCAAACTCTTTATCCCGCCAACCCGGACGGAAATCGTCCAGCGACCTGGACTGATCGAGCGTTTGAACAATGGTTTGGACCGCAAACTGACCTTGCTCTCAGCACCGGCTGGATTTGGGAAAACCACATTGGTCAGCAATTGGGTGGAAAATTTACGAGATAACACTGAAATAAGTGACTACCCCATCAGGTTTGCCTGGCTCTCGCTGGATGAGGACGATAACGATCCGGTCCGATTCCTGACCTACTTCATCACTGCTCTAAATCAGATCAAAGAAATAGACTCTGACCTCGGTCAGGGTGCGTTGAGCATGATCCAATCCCCGCAGCCTCCGCCAACAAATGCTGTTTTGATTTCCTTGATCAACGAGTTGGCAGCCATCCCTGATAAGATCGTCATTGTCCTAGATGATTGCCATTTGATCGAAGCGGAGCCAATTCACCAAGCCCTTTTCTATTTACTCGAAAACTTACCACCACAATTGCATGTAGTCATCTCCACCCGTCAGGATCCTCCCCTATCCTTGGGGCGCCTGCGGGCCCGGGTCCAGATTACCGAACTGCGCGCGGTTGACTTACGTTTTTCAGCTAAGGAAGCCGCAGACTTTCTAAACCGGGTGATGGGATTGAACCTGTCAGCGGAGGACATCGCTGAGTTGGAGACCCGCACTGAAGGGTGGATTGCCGGCTTGCAGTTGGCTGCCATTTCAATGCGAGGATATGAAGATCATGCAGGTTTCATCAAATCCTTTACGGGCGGGCACCGGCTGGTGCTCGATTTCCTGATCGAAGAGGTGCTGGGGCAACAGCCCGAGAATATCCAGAACTTCCTATTACAAACTGCTGTCCTTGACCGCATGACAGGCTCATTATGCGATGCACTCACTGGTCAGAAAGACAGCCAAGCAACCCTGGAGATGTTAGATCGCGCCAACCTGTTTATCGTTCCACTGGATAGTGAGTGCCGCTGGTATCGCTATCATCATTTATTCACTGATTTGCTGCGTCAACGGCTACGCCAAACTCAACCTGATCAGTTGCCAATATTGCAGCGCCAGGCCAGCAAGTGGTATCGGGAGAATGGATTTATTGATGAAGCCATCGAGTTTGCGCTGCGAGCCCGAGATTTTAGACAGGCTTCACATCTGATCGAGGATGTGGCGGAGACCTTGTGGGTACCTGTGGAGCATACCAGATTACAGCGTTGGTTGGCTGGATTGCCTGTTGATTTGATCTTTTCCAAACCAAAACTGTGTGTCTTTCATGCCTGGCTTCTGTTAAGCGCCGGTCAACAGGATGTAGCTGAAAGGACTCTCTTAGTTGCCGAACATGTATTGGGCATCCGTACCGATCATACAGCTGACACATCATCAATGGCGTGGGAGCTGCAGGATCGCTCAGATAGGATGAAGCTAATCGGCAGAGTCGCAGCCACTCGAGCCTTTTTAGCTTTTTTCCGAGGAGATGTGCAGAGGAGTATTCAGTATGCACGCCAAGCGCTTGAAACCCTACCTGAGCAAGACTTAACCTGGCGAAGTACTGCTGCAATTGCCCTCGGAGATGCCCATAGTATCAATGGTGATGAAACTGCAGCTTACCAAGCAAGATTAAAGGCTTTGGAAGCGAGTAAAGCTGTTGGCAACACCTATATGACTCTGGTGGCGAACGTGAGATATGCCATCACTCTCAGGCAGCTAGGCTGGTTGCAACAGGTTTCAGAGATCTGCCAACAGCAAATGCAATTAGCAAACGAGAGCGGGATGTTAAAAATAGCAGTGGTCGGTTGGTTATTGGCAGTTTGGGGCGAGGTTCTGGCTGAATTTAATGAGCTAGATAACGCTATAAAAAATGCAGAAAAAGGGGTAGAGCTGACCGAGCAGGAGGGGGACCAGGGGATGTTCGGCTGGAGTAACGTGTGCTGGGTGAGAGTCTTGTACTCTTGTGGAGATATGATCGGCGCCGAAAAGGTAATACATGAGATAAATTCCATCGCTCGTAAACAAGATTTGCCTCCCTGGGTCATGAATCTGTTGATCGCCTGGCAAGCGCGGCTGTGGCTGGCACAGGGTAAGCTTGAGGCCGCTTCCCAATGGGTGGAAGATCGTGGACTGGATGTTGGTGGAGCGATTGAAATTTTGCGGGAACCGGAATATATTGTTCTTGCACGGGTCCTGACTGCTCAAGGTCGGTTAGATGAAGCAACTACGTTGCTACAGCAGTTGCTCAAAGGGACAGAAACGGGGGGACGTATATCTAGAGCAATCGAGATTCTGATACTCCAAGCATTAGCTCTCCAAGCTCAAGGGGAGACAGCTCAAGCCATCATCACACTAGAACGGGCCATCTCCCTAACTGAACCGTCAGGTTTTATACGTATCTTTGTAGATGAAGGCCCACCAATGGCAAGTTTGCTCTATGAAGCCTTCTCTCGGGGGATTGCACCAAAATATGTTCAGCGGTTACTAGCGGCTTTTCCTGATACTGAACCGAAGGAAACCGCTTCAACGAAACCCCAGGTGGAACAATCCCAATTGATTGAACCGCTGAGTGCGCGTGAAATCGAGGTTCTGCAGCTTCTTGCCAAGGGGCTGACCAACCAGGTGATCGCTACCCGGCTGGTGCTTTCACCGCATACCATCAAGGCGCACACGCGCAATATCTACAGCAAACTTGGTGTCAACAACCGCACACAGGCCCTTGACAGAGCCAGGATATTGGGGATCTTATCGCAGAACTAGAACGATAACTTTTTAAAACGCACGCTGATCGTTATGACTGGATTGCAATCCGCAGTCCAGTTTTTCTTTTCTGGCTCAAAAATACTACTTTGAATAACACGATCGTGTTATGACACTAATACCATCTTCATACTATGCTGTAAGCGTGAGATTTAAAGAAACTAGATTCGTCAAAAAGGAGAACAAAATGAATACGTACAGAAAGAACGCAACAATTGTGGGGATTTTATATATCCTTGGAACGGTATTCGGTATGCTCAGTGTTATTTTTACACAACCAGTTGCGAATGCCCAGGATTATTTCGCGGTTGTGACGTCAAACGAAAATGGGGTGATCATCGGCGCAATCTTCATATTAATGATGGGCTTGGTGCTGGCGATGGTTCCAGTTGTGCTGTTCCCAATCCTAAAAAAGGTCAATGAAGTCCTGGCACTCGGTTATGTGGTTTTTCGAGGGGCGCTTGAAATGGCTACCTATATGGGGTCGACCGCCTGCTGGTTGTTGCTGGTGCCATTTGCGCAAGGATATGCAGAAACCTCGAATGCTTCTGCTTTTCAAAACCTGGCAGCTTCATTACAGCAAGTTGGGGGTGGGATTGATATCATCCGAATCATCGTTTTCGGCGTAGGCGCTCTAATGCTTTATTCAATGTTTTACACCTCGAACCTTGTCCCTCGCTGGATCTCCGTATGGGGTTTCATTGCTGTCCTGCTGGATTTCGCTTCAGCCTTTCTAGGTGTGTTTGGTCTCATGGACGCATCCATGTCGGGAGGTACGTTTGTCTTGAGCTTTCCGCTCTTCTTGCAGGAGATGGTCATGGCGGTCTGGTTGGTCGTCAAGGGTTTCAATCTGTCTGCGATCGCAGTTGAGTCCGTGTAACAGATTATAGACATGAGTGAAGACGAGATGACTAAGTATCTATCCGAAAATTCAAAACGAGCACCACATCGGGAACAAAACCCGCTTCAGAATTGTCATTCTGAACCCCCGAAGGGGGTGAAGAATCCCTTTATAGCCAGTATTTAAAGCCAATTTTGCTGGAAAAATTGACATTAGATCTCCCTAAGAACCCTTATCCATAACTAACGATGGTCTAACAATTTCCCCTGGGT
>JBFFEL010000153.1:0-8081 GCA_041558875.1 Anaerolineales bacterium | reverse complement strand
GGCCTGGTTGGGGTCTACGCCAAACCCTTGTGGACCAGATAATGCCTCGCCGCTCAATTTGAGTAAAACGCGCTGATACTTCAATACCTCCGCCATGTACGTCTCTCCTTAGAGAATGAAAAGTCCAACCTATTGGTTGGACTTAATTGATGTTCAGCTGGTCGTGCTTTCTCCCAGTTCCCAACGCTCAAAGCGCCGGATGACGATATTCTCGCCGATGGCAGCAATATTTTGCAGGAGCAGCTGCTCTATGGTGAGATTATCATCGCGGATATACTCCTGGTTGAGGAGGCAGACCTCATCGACATATTTCTTGATCTTGCCCTCAACAATTTTCTCAGCGATATTCTCGGGCTTGCCCTCTTCAATGGATTGCTCGAGGACGACTTTTCGTTTGAGTTCCAGGGTTTCTTCAGGAATATCCTCAGCCCGGATATATTCGGGCGCTGCAGCCGCGATCTGGAGGGCGATTTCGTGGGCGAAATCTCGAAACGATTCAGAACGGGCGACGAAGTCGGTTTCGCAGTTGACTTCCACCATCACACCAACTCGACCACCACCGTGGGAATAGAGCTCTACGGTGCCTTCAGATGCATCCCGATCAGCGCGCTTGGCGGCAGTCGCCAGCCCCTTGGCGCGTAAATTTTCTAACGCTATATCGTAATCCCCATTTGCATCCTCAAGCGCCTTACGGCAATCAAGGATACCCACCCCGGTTTCCTCACGGAGAGCTTTGATTTGATCTACTGATACTACCATTATTCAGCCTTTTCCTCTTCTACGACAGGTTCCTGCTCAGGCTCATCATCCACATCGGATTCTGTGCTTTCTACCTCGACCTCAGCTTCTGCTGTTTCTGTGGTAGGTTCTGTTTCTACCACGGGTTCTCCGGCTTCAGCCTCAGCAGCTGCCTCGACAGATTCTGCCAGGGATTCGTCTTCACTTTCTGCAACGGCTACCCCTTCAACCTCGCCTTCAGGCTCCATTTGGCGGGAGGGCAGCTTTGCCAGCGTGGCTTCGCCCAACAGTTCCTCATCGGAAAGTTCGGGTTCCTCAGAGACCACCATGGCGGCATCTTCCGGCATGGCCTCGAACTCTTCTTCCTTGCGCATGGCCTTGCCTTCCATAACCGCATCTGCCATCTTGCCAACCAGCAGCTTGATGGCTCGAATAGCATCATCGTTGGCAGGGATCACGTAATCGATCGACCGAGGATCACAGTTTGTGTCGACCATAGCAATGACCGGGATTTCCAACAGGTTGGCTTCGTGAATCGCGGTCGCTTCACGGTAAACATCGACCACGAAAACCATTTCTGGCAAACCGGTCATAGTGCGGATGCCGCCTAAAAGATACTCCAGCCGATCCATCTTGCGCTGCAGGATCAGGGCTTCCTTCTTGGTGATGCGGGTGAACTCGCCGGAGTCACGCATCCGTTCCAAACGATCAAGCTCATTTACCCGCTGGCGGATAGTGCGCCAGTTGGTGAGCATCCCCCCCAACCAGCGAGTGGTGACATAGGGCATCTCGACCCGTTCAGCTTCATCCCGGATCGTATCTTGGGCCTGGCGTTTCGTGCCAACAAAAAGCACCGTGCCACCTTCGGCGACGGTGTCTCTGACCAGGTTGAACCCCTCGTCCAGGGCTTTCACTGTTTTCTGCAGGTCGATGATGTGGATGCCATTACGCTCTGTGAAGATATAGGGCTTCATGGCGGGATTCCATTTATGGGTCCGGTGACCGAAATGCACCCCGCTCTCCAAGAGCGCTTTCATCGAAACAATAGCCATTATTAAACTCCTTTTGTTTAGCCTCCGCCTCTGTCATCCCTGCCCGGAACCGGCCAGCGGCACACCCGGTCAGGTCAAGAGGCGTGTGTGATATGTCCAGCCCTCAGGGGGCGTGACATCTCCCGCCGATTGGCGGGAGCGTGGCGAGTATACCATATGGGTTTGGATTCGTCCAGAAGAAGGTGGATTTTGTCAAGGCAAAGTAGAAAAGTCCAGATTTCTGTTGAGGAGAGATGTCCTGTTTTGTGCTAAATAATCGCCCACAAGAGATATTAGTTGAACACTAATCTTACCTAGGGGATGGGGACTGTTCGCTAACAAGACTAGGTGGTTCTCTTGCTAAATTAATAAAGCTGGCTTATTTTGGTTATCCCAAGCGCGAGCCCCGTCCCTGGTTGGACGGAGCGAGGGCCTTTCCCGGGAAGAGCCTACCCCGGAAACATAGCGACCAGGGGATAGATCCTCCCAAAACCGGAACGTTGGTATGGGGCCGGGGAAGGGTCTCTGTAGATCATACTGCGAGACTCTTCACCTTCGGTTCAGAGTGACATTTAAGAATTTTCAAATTACTTAGCGAGAGCACCACTAAGGCTTGCTGAATTAATTTTGCTATGGTAAATTCATCGAATAGGTAAGATGGGGTACAATCGCGAAATGGAGCTCAGCACACTGCAATCCCGCTTATCCGCTTTACCACTCGGTCAAATCGCATATTTTGACGTTCTGGACTCGACGAATGAATATGCTCTGCACTGGGCAAAGGGTGGTGCCCAGAACCTATCCCTGGTGGTTGCCGATGAGCAGACCGCTGGGAGAGGGAGGAGCGGGCGAACCTGGTTTACGCCGCCGGGTGCGGCACTGGCCTTCAGCCTAGTGATTAAACCCGAGGAGCTGGAGATGGGGTCCGTCCAGATAACACTCTTAACTGGTCTGGGAGCGCTGTCTGTTTGCCAGGTGCTGCAAAAAAAATACGGGCTCAAAGCGGAGATCAAGTGGCCGAATGATGTCCTGGTCGCTGGGCGCAAGCTGGCGGGTGTGCTGGCAGAATTGAGCTGGCAGGGAGAAGCCCTCGAATCTGCGGTATTAGGGATTGGTATCAATGTTGCACAGGATTCAGTTCCGCCCAAGAGCGAACTGAATTTCCCTGCCACGTGCGTGGAGACTGCTCTGGGCAGCCCGGTTGACCGCTGGAACCTGTTGAAGGAGATCCTGGAGGGGACTTTAGACTGGCTGCCACATCTCGATCAGGCAGAATTCCTCCAGGCCTGGGAAGGAAACTTGGCTTACCAAATGGATCTGGTGCAGCTGCTTTTCGAAGAAGCCGAACCTGTTGAGGGTCGCTTGCTCGGTTTGGGGAGCGATGGCTCACTGCGCCTTGAACTGCCTGATGGAGAAATCAGGTCTTTCCAGGCAGGCGAAGTTCATTTGCGGGTGGTTGACAGATGATAGAAATGGGCTAAACTATTACGGGTAAGGGAAAAATCGAATTAGATTGAACCAGGGTTATAATGCGGGAGAATTCCCATGTTAGATGATTTTCGTGAAGATGCAAACGCCTCCCCATATTTTGATGATGAGGGCGATGAATACTTCGATGAGCTGACGCCGACCAGTGCGCGAGGTAAGTTTCTCGGGATGACTCCTGCCCAGCGGCTTGTGATCGCGATCATGCTTTTCATCATGACCTGTATTATAGGCAGCCTGATGGTGCTGGTGTTTGAGATCGTGGTACCACCAGCTTTCTTCTAAATTTCCTGGATTATGGTTTTTCGGTTGTTCTGAGGTGAAGATCTCTGCCGATAAGTCCCGGACTTGACCCGGGAGGATGGAGGAGTGAGCGGGACTTAAAGTTAATCTGGTGGACCAATAAAGCGGTCCAGATGAATTTGTCATCTGGACCGCTTTTCGTTTACCCAGCCGGTTGTTCTTTGTCGTTAGAGGGTAGATCTGGCAGCGCATTCGCTTTGGCGATCTCCTCCTCGCTCGCTCCTACCAGGCGCAGATCTGCTTCTGCAATTCGAGCTACCGAGGCGACGCTATCCCCCTCCTGTAATCCAATCAGGCGGACGCCCCGCGTGGCCCTTCCCGCCTGCTTGATCTGTTTGACCTTCGTGCGCAGGACGACGGCATTAATCGAGATGATCGTCAGGTCATCAGCTTCCTGCACCACGCGGGCGGTGGCAATTCGCCCAATTTCAGGAATAGCTTTTTTGTTGATCGTGGTAATTCCCAGGGTCGCCCGGGACTTGGTCGCATACTGGCTCAAGGGAGTGCGCTTTCCGTAGCCTCCCTTGGTGACAACCAGCAAATCACCGCCTTCTTCAACGATCTCCATGCTGGTCACACGATCATCCCCTTTGAGCCGGATGCCAATCACTCCAGCTGCTGTACGTCCCACCGGCCGGACCTGCTTCTCAGAAAAGCGCAGTGCTTGTCCCTGTTCAGTGATCAAAATTGCTTCACAATTGCCGTCGGTTTGTCTCGCCCAGCGCAGTTCATCCCCTTCCGCCAGGGTGACTGCGATCAGGCCAGAAGGGCGGACGGAAGCAAACTCTGAGAGCGGGATGCGCTTAACCCGGCCGCGGCGGGTGGCCATCAGGCAGTAGTCGTTAGCCTCAAACTTGGACACGGCTACCGCGGTCGTGACGGTCTCCCCGGGGTTGAGGGCAAGCACATTAACAATGGGGATTCCACGGGCGGTTCGCTGGGCATCGGGGATTTGGAAAGCCCTTTCGGAATAGACTTTTCCCTTATCCGAGAAGAAGAGGATCGTATCCAGCGTGCGGGCTGGGAGTAAAATCAGCATCTCATCTTCCTCTTTCATGGCCTGACCGGTGACACCGCGGCCTCCCCGGCCCTGGGAACGGAAAGTTTTGGCGGACATGCGCTTGATGTATCCCTGCTCGGTGATGCTGATCAAGACAGCCTCGTCGGAGACCAGGTCCTCTTCATTAAATTCATCACTGGCCTGTGCGGCGATCCGCGTGCGGCGTTCATCACCGTAGGTTTCTTCGAGCTCTGCCAGATCCGATTTGATCAAATCGAGGATCTTTTTCGGGTTGGCGAGCAGATCTTCCAGTTCAGCGATGCGTTCGAGCACCTCGCGCTGTTCGTCCTTGATTTTCTGCTGTTCCAGAGCTGCCAGCCTGCGCAGCTGCATGTCCAGGATGGCAAGAGCCTGTTTTTCCGTCAGCGAGAAGCCGCTCATCAGGCGTTCTTTGGCGACATCAGCGTCAGAGGATTCGCGGATTGTCTGGATGACGTCATCGAGATGCCGCAGGGCGATCAACAGGCCTTCAAGGATATGGGCTCGGGCACGCGCCTTGTCCAGCTGGAATTGGGCTCGCCTGGTAATGACATCCCGGCGGTGATCGATGAAGTAGCGCAGCGCCCGCTTAAGGGATAGCAGCCTTGGCTCACCTTCTACGAGGGCCAGCATTTGAGCGCCATAGGTGGATTGCAGTGGGGTGTATTTATAAAGCTGGTTAAGCACTTTGCGAGGCTGAGCGGTTCGTTTGAGCTCTACGATGATGCTCATCCCCCGCCGGTCAGACTCGTCTCGCAGGTCAGAGATATCATCAATGCGTCCTGAGCGGGCCAGTTCAGCGATACGTTCGATCAAGGTGTTTTTGTTGAGCTGATAGGGGATCTCGGTGATCACGATCCGGTACCGGCTGCCTTTCATCTCTTCGATGACGGCCATGCCGCGCAGCACGATGCGTCCACGACCAGTACTGTATGCCTGCCGAATGCCACTATCTCCGACAATCACCCCGCCGGTGGGAAAATCCGGTCCGGGGAGATACTCAAGCAGGTCTTCAACTGAAACCTCGTCAATCTGGTCGTAATTGTCGATCATGAAAGATAACGCGGCGACCAGTTCTCCCAGGTTGTGAGGCGGGACATTGGTGGCCATGCCGACCGCGATACCTGCCGATCCGTTGAGTAATAAGTTGGGGATGCGGGAGGGGAGCACGGTGGGCTCTTTCAAAGAACCATCAAAGTTGTCGCTGAAATCGACAGTGTTTTGCTCGATATCCACCAGCATGTCTTCCGCCATGCGGGTTGTGCGCGCCTCTGTGTAGCGCATGGCGGCAGGAGCATCGCCGTCGATTGACCCAAAATTTCCCTGACCATCGACCAGTAAATAGCGCATGGAAAAATCCTGGGCCATGCGCGCCATGGCATCGTAAACTGCAGAGTCACCGTGGGGGTGATATTTTCCGAGTACTTCACCAACGATGCGGGCTGATTTGCGGTAGGGAGTATTGGACCGGATGCCCATATCGTGCATAGCATAAAGAATGCGCCGGTGGACCGGTTTGAGCCCGTCCCTGGCGTCTGGCAACGCGCGCGCCACGATCACACTCATCGCGTAATCGAGATAAGCGGAGCGCATTTGATCGTCAATATCTACTTGTCGGACAGTACCGATATCCATATCAGCCTTTCGATAACCTGTGCTTGCTCAATTGGAGCACAGCGACAAAACAGGGTTGGGATTAGGGAGTCAATCCCGATTAAATAAGGGCAAAAAAGATGTGTACGCCGCCGGCGCACACATCTTAATTATACCGCAGCAATGCGAAATTGACTGCTTTTAAATGCTTTGAAGATTAGCGGGGAAGGGCTTAATGTGCCCCGTTTAAGTACTCGTCGATTGCCTCTGCAGCCTTGCGTCCAGCGACCATTGCAGTCACCACAAGGTCAGGCCCGGTCACTCCATCACCGCCAGCGAACACGCCCGGGCAGCTGGTGGCGCCGGTTTCGGGATCAGCCACGACCAAGCCCCATTTATGGGTTTCCAGCTCGGGAGTGGTGTCTCCGATGACCGGATCTGGCCAATAGCCTAAGGCCAGAACAGCGGTATCGGCTTCAACAATGAAGTTGGAACCTTCAATAGGCACAGGGCGCCGGCGGCCTGAATCATCAGGCTCGCCTAATTCCATTTGCAGGCATTCGATCTCTGCCAGACGGCCATCTTCCCCAGGGATAAATTTAATCGGCTGGGTGAGGAATTGGTAATTAGCACCCTCTTCCCGGGCCAGTTCCCGGTCGTGTATCCCTCCGGGCATCTCATTTTCCGTTCGGCGATACAGACAGGTGACTTCGTTGGCTCCTAATCTGAGGGCTGAGCGCAGGCAATCTGAAGCAGTGTCACCGCCACCGATCACGGCGACTTTTTCTCCTACTGCTGGCCGTCCACGCATCTCCGCTGGTAGTAGCAGCTCATCATCTAAACTGCAGCGGATCAAGAATTCAGTCGCCTGCATCACCCCGGGTAAATCATCACCAGGCGCTTCCAGGGGGGCATCGATGCCAACGCCTACACCGACAAATACGGCCTGGTAGCCATCGGAGAATAAATCATCAATGGTCTTATCTTTGCCAATATAAGTTTCAGGAACAAATTCGACGCCTGCGCTTTGTATATCACACCAGCGGCTGAAGACAACTTCCTTCGGCAGCTTGAAATTGGGGATCCCGTAGGTCAGCAAGCCCCCCGGAGCCGGTTTTGCATCAAAAATGGTGACGGCATGCCCAATCTGGACGAGCTGTTCTGCGCAGGTCAATCCTGCTGGTCCTGCACCGACGATGGCTACCTTCTTTCCGGTTGGTTCACCTGCTTGAACTTCAACTCCGACCGTCTGACGTTCATAATCACAGACGAAGGCCTCTAATGGCCCGGTCATAACCGGTTCGAAGGACTTTAAATGCGTACAGGAGCCCTGGCAAAGCTGTTCTTGGGGGCAAACTCGCCCGCATAATTCCGGCATGGAGCTGGTCTGGCGGTATATTTTGGCCGCCTGAAGGAATTCTCCCTGTTCGATCAACCACATTGCCGAGGGGATATCGTTGTGAGCGGGACAGGCTTCAACACACGGGGCAGGATCAGGACAGTGCACGCAGCGGGCAGCCTCCATTTGGGCCTGCTCGGGTGTCATCGGGATGACAACATCATCAAAATCGCAAAGTCGTTCCGACACGGAACGGGTGGAAACTTCTAAGGAGGGGGTGCGAGCGCGTTCCTTGCGATCGATGGCGAGATATTCACTGGCTATAGCTGGCATTCATGACCTCCACTGATAGGCAACTATTATTTTTAATGTAGATATTAACGACAATACTGGTTTAGTTTCAGTCGCGGATGTCATGGATTTAAGTGACGATTGTCACAATAAAAACCAAGGCATGGTTGATTTTTGGAGTTTACCTTGTGTTGGATGAGAAAAAGGTAAAAATTCCCCTCCAGAGGACTCGCCACGCCAAGATCAGTTAAAATATCCCGGG
>JBFFEL010000152.1:0-8200 GCA_041558875.1 Anaerolineales bacterium | reverse complement strand
TCGCTAATGTGTTATTCGTACTCTCAGGATTTGAACTTGATGAACGACCCAGCGAGTATCACTTGAGTTCAGGTCAAAAAGGGGGTGAAGAACCAGCCTGAGTGGGCAGTAGGGCAATTTGGATACGTCCCAATTTAATCAGCTAAAGGACTGGAATTGGCTGGGAAAATGGATGGGTATTTTCAGATATCAATTAACGATTGTTTCTTATGAATTAGCAGGGATAGTAACTTAATAGAGGGGATATTCATTCAGTAGCAGTGCATTGGGATAGATCCTGTAATGGGATCTGAAAATTTGCAATCCAGCCATCCAAGGGAACTTCCAGATTGGCGGTACCAGCAAGGCTCTTTGCGAAAATAAATTTTCTTTCTTCCTCGCCAGTTTTAACATCAAATATCCGGATTCTTTTACTGTTAGATTCCGGTGAGACGGATAAATCCAGTATCGCAATTTTTGAATTATCAGGACTCCAGGCGACACTACCAAATCCTGTTCGTATGGGTAGCTGTTCATAATCCCGCGAAATGGTATCGATTAAATAAAACCCATTTTCCCCATCCAGCCCATCATATCCGGTGACAAGAATTGAATTATTATCAGGAGAAAAGCCGATCCAGAGTACAACCATATCAGGAATTTCGAGGGGGATTAGATCCAGGTTGAGGAGATCCAGCAAATAAATCTTATCGTTGATGACGGTCGGTAAAATCTGCCAACCGGAAAACACAATTCTTGTTCCATCGGCAGAACGATCACAAATCAACTTCAAGGGATTTGTCATTTCAACTTCCCCAAGGAAGTCACTTTCGGCGAAGAAATGGTATGTCCCAGTTCCAGTTCTCTCCAGTTCTATCCGATCAGCTTTCGCTATTGATATCCTGGTTTGCGATAGCTCTAAATTGAACGGAGAATTACGAAACGGAAAACCCTTAAGTGGGTTATCCAATAAATCAGAGCGGTAATGATTTGGCACTCTAAATATTTCGGGAATGACTTCTCTAGGAGCCTGGGGAGAATTCTCTGGATTCTTTCTTATGGTAGGAAAAGAATCTTCGAAGTTGATTTTTCTTATTCTTGATTCAATCATCACTCTGTTGTTAATTTGCGGATCGTAATATTGCTCCCTTAGAACGATCCCTATTTGGGTGTCCAACCAGAGCCTGGCCAAAATTGTTCCCTCGGGGGAAGTGAGCTCGACAATCACAGTCTCTCGATCTGCAACGATATCCTCTCCGATAACAAACAATTCGGCATCTTGTAAAAAATCCTGGTTAGAAGTTTTGAGCAGCTGGTTTATCGCGAAAGGAAATAGGAAAACGGTTTCAGATTTGATCGAGAACCAGGGATATTGCCTACCGAGTTTTGCATAGCCTTTTGTGCCTTGTGATTCTATATGCATGGGAGAAGGATCCGGTGATAAGAAAATTCCTGCTAAGTAATCGGGAAGACCTTGTGTTGGACCAATTATCTGAAAAGTATCCCTATCCTGATCGATCCACAACTGGTGTCGTTCTGTGAAAGGTGGTCCAATGTAGCCAGATGGCCCAAAAAAATTCACTACAATATCAGCCCACATGGTATTCCACAATTGGTTGCTGAACTGGATATGTTGTTTTATCTCCTGCGTTGATGAATCGATTGACAATGGATTCAATGGGGGAAGTATGATTGATCTCTCCTTTACTTCTTTTGCTGAAATTGGTAATCCACGATTCGATAAAGGAAGGTCGGCATCGGCAGCGATTAATCTCGAATTATCAATAGGAGATGTGGTATTACCGGCGGGCATACCAGCCGTCATCTTTATACTGAAGGTGACTAGAATGTAAACAAACAGGATAGTGATGCAGGTTATACCAAGCACCTGGAATCTGGCCCAATTAGATTTGAATAACAGCTTATCCCGCAATAATGATTTAATTTCTTTCGCTGCATGTTTGAGTTGCCGATTGGATAGCAATTCGTCTGGCTGCTGTGTGCGGATGGATTTGATCAGGTTGGGATTCAAGAAGCTGTGTTTCTCAATTTCCATGATTCGCTCGGTAATTATTCCAGCAGAAATTGCATCCAGCCATTCTGTCACGCGCATATCCCCCCGAAATTCCTTTTTTCTTGAGACGGCCAGGAAAAGTGTATTTTGCGCCGTCCGGTGGGCTTCTTCGGGGTAGGTCAGCCTGGATAAGGCTTCTGAATATATCTGCTGATAGTGGTTGGAAACCAGGGCTTCGATTAAGGCATTATTGTCGATTTGGTTACTCTGCAGCAACCACACCAGATCAGGTGATAGATTGCTATCATTCTCGAACATGCCATTTACAATATAGAATAAAAAGATAAATTTTGTCAAGCCGTAAAATCCTCCCCGCATTTTATCTCTCGTGCTATAATGCGACGTATTAAGAAACTGGTGAAGTATTGTGAAACGATGCAGCGTATTTTTCATAAATGAAATAAATCCTGAAAATCCCGGAATTAAACGGGCTGGGATTCAGGCGCTGTTCGTCGATTAAATGACCTTGCGTGGTTGATTATCCGCCCGATGCAGTTATTGCAAAGGGCGTTTTATTTTGGGTATCGGTGGGTGCCTGACAATATGAAATTTAGTTTTGGAGGACGATGATGGAAAAAAGCCATACATGTGGGGAATTGCGGTTATCAGATGAAGGTAGTTCCGTTACCCTGGCTGGCTGGGTAAACCGGAGACGCGATCACGGAGGGGTGACGTTCATCGATCTGCGCGATCGCACAGGGCTCGTGCAGGTGGTATTCAACCCAGATAGCTCTCCTCAAGCCCACCAGCATGCAGTGCCATTGCGCATCGAGTGGGTCATCAAGGTGGAGGGTGTTGTCCGGAGACGCCCGGCAGGTATGGAAAATCCAAATCTTCCCACTGGCGAGATCGAAGTCGATGTACAACAACTCGAGGTGCTCAACCCCGCCAAAACGCCCCCATTTCCGATCAATAAAGAAGAAGAGGTTGATGAGCAGACCAGGCTGCGGTACCGCTACATGGACCTAAGGCATGAGCGCATGGCAAAAAACATCGTTCTCCGCCACCAAATCGTTAAGTTCATCCGTGATTACCTAGACCAGCAGGGTTTTTTGGAAATTGAGACCCCAATTTTATTCAAGACGACGCCGGAAGGGGCGCGGGATTATTTAGTTCCCTCCCGGGTTCATCCTGGTGAATTCTATGCCTTGCCTCAGTCCCCACAGCAGCTGAAACAGCTCTTGATGGTGGCTGGCATGGAACGTTACTTTCAGATCGCACGCTGTTTTCGTGATGAAGATCAGCGGGGGGACCGCCAACCTGAATTCACCCAGCTCGATCTGGAAATGTCATTTGTTGAACGGGAAGACATCATGGCTTTAACCGAGGACTTATTTTCCAGCCTGGTGAAGGAGGTCGTGCCGGAAAAGCGTTTGCTGGCCAGTCCCTGGCCGCGCTTGACATACCAGGAAGCCATGCAGCGGTTTGGTAAAGACAATCCGGATCTGAGGTTTGGCTTGGAGCTGCACGATATCAGTGATTTAGCCCCTGAGAGTGGTTTTAAGGTTTTTGAAAGCGCGGTCGCCAACGGAGGAGATGTGAGGGGGTTGAACGCGCGCGGTTTGGGTGATTACAGCCGCAAACAAATTGATGAGTTGGTTGAATATGTGAGCCAGTTCGGTGCCAGGGGATTGGCGTACCTGGCGATCACCAGTGATGGGAAGCAACGTTCCTCCTTTGCCAAGTTCCTGTCAGCTGAAACTTTACAAACTATCCTCGACCGGTTTGATGCTCAACCAGGCGATTTATTATTATTTGTTGCTGACCGTCCAGAAGTGGTCTTCGAGTCTTTGGGGCGTCTGCGGGTAATGCTGGCTGATCGATTGGAGCTGCGTGATCCGGATGTGCTTGCATTTTGTTGGATAATTGATTTTCCTTTTGTCATTTGGAACGAGGATGAAAAGCGTTGGGATCCAAGCCACCACCTATTTACCTCGCCAATGGCGGAGGATATTCCCTTATTAAAAACCGATCCGGGGAAAGCAAGGGGAGAGCAGTATGATATGGTGGTTAATGATTATGAGGTCGGTGGGGGTTCGATCAGGATTCACGATCGCGATCTGCAAGAGACAGTGTTTGAATTGATCGGTCTCGATCCAGAAGTAGCCGCGGAACGATTTGGTCACATGTTGGAGGCCTTTGAATTTGGGACGCCACCACATGGAGGCATTGCACCGGGGATCGACCGGTTGTGTATGGTCCTGGCTGGTGAGCCAAACATTCGCGAGGTAATTGCCTTTCCCAAGAACCAGGCAGCCCGGGATGTGATGGCTGATGCGCCTTCCGCGGTTGAGTCAAAACAGCTGCGCGAGCTTCACCTGCGCGTGGTTGATTAATCTTATCAGTTTTGTCTACTCAAGCAGTTGAATCTGTGGTATAAGAATATTGACCCTGCTGTGTGCGTGCTGCCGCAATCCGGTTCTGAGCCAACACACACTTTATGGGTCTCAGACTTACGACAGTGACGCGATAGGCCGGAGCCAAGGCGGAGCTGGCGAGGCGGGACCCACCCTGCGAAGGCAGGTTCAGAACTTAGCTGCACACGACACGGTGGGGTATTCCTCATAATAGATTAATCCCCTTAACTGCGACACCTCCTGGAAACGGCCCAGGAGGTGTTGGTGTTAACTGGATTGGATTTTAGCGATCGATAACGGCAATTAAATCCCCAACCAGCTTGTCTCCGATCCAAAATGTAACCCCCTTAACTCTTCGATAGTGCCTAACAGTTTCCCAGAGCGCGCCGCGCACCCGATGATATTCGCATTCGTCTTCCGGTTTGGGGATCGAACCATTGAGATTAACACTGACATTTCCACTATCTTTGTGGAATGTAATTTTCCCCGTATTTAGATGTGCATTGTGGAGTGGATTGTATAGTCCACCAAATTCCTTGACTTTAAGCTTTAACAGCGTTTTCAGTGAATTATGAATATCTTTTTCGAGATCACCAGAAGATGGAATACCAGTATAGACCGGGATAAGTGTATCTCCACAACCGAGGGGACCGCCTGTATTTAAAGCAACTAAATAGTAAATTACCCCTTTTTGATCTGCAGTCGGGGATGGCTCAATCGTGGGTGTCGGTTCTGGAGTGAATTCCGGAAGTGCCATGATATCACCAGAGACTGTGACGACACTTGATGACACCCAGCATTGCGCATTGAACTCAGGTTCTTCAACCGACCACCAATCACTTTCTTTGACCTGGCCAAGTAAAACTGGAATTGTTCCGGCTGAAATATATGTGCGGACATCGTAAACCATTCCTGGTCCTGTTCTACAAACAGTGTCCTCATTTATTACCAGCATTGGCGGTTCACTGGTTTCTGTGGGAGTGCTGGTGCTCGTGATTGTATGAGTTGGGGTCACCGTTGCCGTAGGTGGTGCTACAGTGTCTGTAGGTATGCGTTGGGTTGGGGTTAACGATGGTTCTGGAGTAGGTTCGGTCATAATCTCGGTTGTCGCCTCAACGACAATGAGCTCAGCTTCTGTTGGAGTACCGGAATTGCAACCAGCAATAAATAATGCAAATAGCAAAAGAATGAAGATAGGTTTCCTTCTGACTGCAACGATTGACTTCATAGCATGATCTCCTGGTTGATTGCTTCGTGGAATTATACTCGACAGGACTAACCAATGATTATCTTCTTTTATCATGTGATGACCTCGTAAGAGAATACAGATGTTGGCATGCTGAATATTTAAATGTAAAATCAATTTGTTTTTGATTGGCTGGAATTTAAGTTTAATAAATATGCATGGGTGATCACAATTCAGTAGTTAACGAGGCGATCTATGGAGTACTTGTTGACATATGATGTAAGTTCCACAGGGTGTAAAGCAGCCATCGTTGCCATCGATGGTTATATGCAAGAGTCAGCATTCGAGAATATTCCAACTTATTACCCTCAACCCCTGTGGGCGGAACAAAATCCTGAGGATTGGTGGCAGGCGATAATCCGCTCGACGAAAAGGGTCATGGCGACAGCAGATCTGGAACCAGACCAGATTATTGGAATGGCTTTTTGCACGACCGTGACCAACGTCATCGTTTTGGACGGAGAGGGCAATCTGCTGAGACCTTGTATCTTTTGGATGGATGGCAGGGCTGGGGAGGAAGCACGCTATATGATGCGCAGGCTGGGTGGCGAGAGAATTTTCACCCAATTGATCGGTGCCACTGCCTCTGGAAAGGATGCGATTCCAAAATACTTATGGCTCAAACGAAACGAACCAGATATCTATGATCAAGGTGAGACATTCCTCGACGCCAGTGGATATTTGCTTTACCGGGCTACAGGTGAGCTGGCTTTTGAATGGAGTATTGCCAGTGGGTTAGGAGTATTTAACTTTAAGACGAAGAAAATCGATTCGCTTATCATGCGGTATTTTGGATTAACTGCAGAGAAAATCCCCCGCCTAGTTCGGTCTATTGACCGGGTCGGAGGTTTAACTCAGACGGCAGCGGATCAGTTGGGATTAAATCCTAACATCCCTGTTTTTGGCGGAGCTGGGGATCCGATGATGGCTGCGGTTGGTTCCGGTACTTTGTCTGAAGGTGATGCGTATTTAAACTTGGGAACATCTGCCTTCATTGGCGTATTAATCCGCAAGCAGATTACTGGCAGGCGAGGTTTGGCGACAATCCAATCAGCCGATCCAGATATGCTGATGCTTTTTGGGGAAACCTCAACTGCTGGTGCCAGCCTGGAGTGGGCCATTCGAGAATTATACGGCAGAGAACCGGACGCAGAAAGCCTGGCTAAAATGGATCTTGACGTAGCGGGGGAAGCTCCCGGGGCTGGAGGTTTAATTTTCACCCCCTGGATGTTTGGTGAACGCTGCCCTATTCCAGATGAAAGCCTGCGAGGCGCGTTTATCAATTTAAGCATCAACCGAACCCGGCAGCAAATGGCTCGGGCGATTTATGAAGGAGTTGCGTATAATCTGCGCTGGATCCTGGATTCAATAAATGAATTGTACGGGATCAAGTGTGAGACCTTGCGCGTGCTTGGTGGAGGGGCACGAGGAATCCCCTGGCTCCAGATCATTGCTGATGTGACCGGATGCAGGCTGGAAATTCTGCCAGATCCCCGGGAAAGGTTGGCTGTGGGTGCAGCTTTAGTAGCTGCCATTGGCCTTGATATCTATCCTTCATTTGAAACATTAAAACCTCTGGTACCGGTAGACAAGGTCATAGAACCTGATACTAGTCATCAGGATACCTATGACAAATTATATTCAGCTTATAAGCGCGTTTACCCTTCATTGAAGAATCTATATCACGATCTTAATCGGAACAAATAACACGGATATATTGAGAGGATTACATGGATGCAGAGTTGTTTGCTGAGATAACAGCAGGTGTTGAAGGATCATTGAAACCCTACAGAGAAGGATTCCCTAAATATGCATTTTTGCCCGAGAAAGGGATAGACCGTGAAGAAATTCTTGACTTGATGCAGACTTTCAAAGATATGGAAGCTGCGAAATGGAGGGATGGATTTGTCTCCGGGGCGGTATATCATGGCAACGAGGAATATATCGATTTCATGAACCAGGTCTATGCGATCAATTCACAGAGCAATCCTCTCCACCCGGAGATTTGGCCGAGTACAACGAAATTTGAGGCCGAGATCGTTTCAATGACGGCCAATATGCTCAGCGCTGATCAAACTGATGATGAAATTGTTGGCGTGGTTTCTTCGGGAGGCACAGATAGCATTCTCCTGGCGATGAAAACTTATCGTGATTGGGCACGCGAGACGAAAGGCATTCACCAACCTGAAATCATCGCGCCCACCACTGCGCATGCGGCATTTACCAAGGCCGGTGATTATTTAGGGATCAAGATCGTTCGAATTCCGGTGGATGCTGATTTCCGAGCGAACGTCGATAAGACTCGAGCGGCGATCAACGAGAACACGATCGCGCTGGTGGGTTCAGCACCCCCGTACCCCCATGGTATTGTCGATCCTATCGAGGATTTATCAGAGCTGGCTCGCGAGAACGAATTGGGTTTTCACACGGATGGTTGTATGGGAGGATTCATCCTGCCCTGGGCTGAAAAACTTGGTTATGATATTCCACCATTCGATTTCCGGCTGCCAGGAGTGACTTCCATTTCGGTGGATACGCACAAAT
>JBFFEL010000151.1:0-8287 GCA_041558875.1 Anaerolineales bacterium | reverse complement strand
TCCCTCAAAAAAGGATGGCTGAACCGCAAGAAATCAGCGGTGCAGCATTATTCCTGGCTTCGAGCGAATCGAATTTTATTACTGGCGAAACTATCTTTATTGATGGCGGCCAGCTGTTGACATTAGGAGGGCAATTTTAAAGTTGATTGTCAGACAAGCCAGGAAGGGTGGTTCCCAGTTGATCTATTCAAGATACTCAATTTAACCAAAGTTTAGAAGTCAAATATACTATCTAGGTCTTCTTCAGGAACATCAAATACAGTGTTGTGCGGGGGTAGTGGCTCACGTGTCATCCACTCAGGAATCCGGTCATCGGCTTTAGTAAATCCAGCTCTACGATTAAATTCTTTTTCATAGGCGATCGTCTCCCGCCCCAGCTGCTTCAGAAAATCGGAATCATAGTCCGTACCATAAAGTGCATTCACCATCTCAGAAATAGTTTCCATCGCATCCGCAAATCCGAAACCGGCGAAAATACACGCCCCAAGTGAGTCATAACCAGCCATCTTCAATTGCGCTTCTCTCGAGTGCTTGACCTGCCCATGAGCCTGGGTGTGTTTGACTTTAGCCCTGATCGTCATTCCACAGGTATGGTCTGCGCCCTGGGCTGTCGTAGCATAGGTTACTCCAGTACCTTTTATTGCCCTCGGATCGTAAGCCGAAATGGCCTGGTTTTTTACAACTGGCACTCTCTCGACACCAAAAACCTGACCAGTTACTGCGGCACCATTGCCGATAATTCTCCCAAAAGGTGATAAGGAGCGAATCTCTGATATCAGATCTAGAGCCCTTGCGCCATCACCAAAGGACATAAGGCCAGCATCACACAAAACACCTAAAGCCGCCCCAATTTCGATCGAATCCAAACCCAAATCGTTCACTTCCCGATTCATGGCCGCGATCATATCAAGGTCATCAATCCCCAAATTAGATCCCATCAAGCCGATGGTTTCATACTCCAAAGGTGAGACAACAACATTCTCCCCATTAGGATCCCCAAAGAGATTTGAACAACGAATAGCACAACCCGCCATACATGCATGAGTCGTTTTGCTCACGCCTCCCCTTTCAATCAAGAGGTTGCGCAGCTGCTCACCACCAATTTTCTCCACACCTTCGAAAGTGCCTTGGCTGAAATTGCGCGTCGGAAGCCCCCCAAAACCATTACACATATTTGCCATGGCGGCGGTACCATAATCAGCGTAAGAGGTTGTCTGGGGATGGTTGGTCAAAGCAGTGGTATATCTTTTTCTTGCTGATTTAAAGGCTGGTAGATCAATAATAGGCGGAGAGGGAGATCCTTCAATATTAATCACCAGCGCCTTAATTCTTTTCGAGCCCATTACCGCGCCCAATCCCCCGCGTGCCGCGATCCTGGATGGGGTTTGGTCAAGGTCAATATTCTGAATCCCGGCAGCCCGCATTTTCTGCTCCCCACCCGGCCCTATTAATGCGATCGCTACTTCATCGCCATAATCTCTTACCAATGAAGCCCCTGACTCATATACTCCTTTGCCGACAATGTCACCAGCCTCCTCAAATCGAATCCCTTTGTTGGATAAATGAATGATCTGCCAATGATCATTTTCCGGCCGGTCTTCGATTATCAAAGCTTTTATACCAAGCTGTGCCAGGTGATAACCAGTCCGCCCTCCCGCATTCGCTTCTTTTATCCCACCTGTCAAAGGGCTCTTTGCACCGATAGAGATCCTATCCAAACTGGATAACCTGTGACCAACCAACAAACCTGGCGCAAAAACAAGTTTGTTTTTGGGCCCCAAAGGATCGCAAGTTGGCGTCACCTCATCTAAAAGGATTTTCGAAAGCAGGCCCCGCCCACCTAAATGCGCCCATGCACCAGGTACATCTTCTATGGAATGTTTTTGGTTTCGAACGTCGATCCGCCAAATTTTCATCGTTTTCTCAATTTACTCTTCTCGGTTGATTGACCAAGGTGATCATAGATTTTTTTCTGGTTCATTCTTGAGGAACATTACACTCCTCTCTACGGTGCAGACTACCTCTCCTATCTGGTTCCTCCCAGTATGCTGCAACTTGACGATTCCTCGATCTGGCTTTGAACGCGATTCTCTCTTGTCGAGAATTTTTGTCTCTGCATATATCGTATCGCCGTGAAAAACCGGTTTGGGATGTTCAACTTTTTCGTATCCCAGGTTGGCAACAATTGTCCCAGCAGTCAGGTCATTTACTGTTATGCCAATTACAACTGCGAATGTAAGAATGCCGTTTACGATCCTTTTTCCGAATTGTGTCCTCTGGGAAAAATCCTCGTTGAGGTGTAATGGCTGGGTGTTCATTGTCATGGCATTAAACAGGATATTATCCGTTTCGGTTATCGTCCTGCCTAATGAATGCTCGATCGTCATTCCCACATGTAAATCATCATAGAACTTGCCTGACATTATCCCTCCAACGATTTGTTATTAATTCTCCGAATAAATTCATTCAAGCAATGATCCCTTCGGAGTGCAATGCTTCAATATCCTTTTCAGTGTATCCAAATTCTTTGAGAATTTCATTTGTGTGCTGACCAAGCATAGGTGGAGGGTAACGATGATCCGCACGAGCCTTGTTCTTGCTTACCGGCAGGTCAATAAGTCTCAAATCAGGGATTAACTCATTAGGCAGTGATCGCAGTAATTTCAGGGCGTTTAGCTGTTCATTATGAGCGAAATCTGCCACAGTAAAGATCCTGCTACATGGAATAGATCTAGCCATCAACCTTCGTTCCCAATCAGCTGCAGTCCTAGTCTGGAAGCGCTCAATGATTAAATCACGCAATTCCTCACGGTTCTCAACTCGACGGGGATTTGAGGCGAAGCGATCATCATTCGCCAATTCTGGAATTTGCAGCTCTTCCATGAATTCACGAAACAAGTTGTCATTACCAACACAAACCAACAGACCTTCATCTGAGGCTGGAAAAACTTCGTAAGGCGCGATAAAAGGCGTCCCAGTTCCGCAGCGCGCAGGAGATATACCTGTACCCAGATATCCTGAGATGTGATAATTCATCCACCAGGAAGCCGTTTCGAAAAGGCTGGTTTCGACCAGACTACCTTTGCCAGTCTTCATCCGGGTTAATAATGCGGAGATAATTCCAATTACCGCCCAGAGCCCCGAACCGAGATCATTGATAGCAATCGGTAACCGCACAGGTTCCTGGTCTGGATGACCAGTCATGTCCATCATGCCAGTCGAGGCTTGCAAGATCGGATCATATCCAGGTTTATCTTGATCGGGTCCATCGTTTCCGTACCCTGAGATCGAACAGTAGATCAATCCTGGATTATTCGACTTAAGCTCTTCGTAACCAAGCCCTCTTTTTTCTAACGAACCTGGTTTGAAACTCTCCACCAATATGTCTGCTTTAGAGGACAAATTGCGGACGATTTCAATACCTGAGGGTGAATTGATGTCAACTGCTAGACTTCTTTTATTCCGATTTGCACTAAGAAAGGTTGTACTCACTCCATTCCAAGTTGGAGGAGCCCAATTCCGGGTATCATCTCCGGTTCCAGGTCGCTCGATTTTTATTACCTCAGCGCCCATATCACCGAGAATCATGGTGCAGTAAGGTCCAGCAAGGTTCCTGGTCAAATCCAGAACCTGGATTCCCTGCAAAGTGTTTCCCATCCCTGGCAGAACATCTTTATTCATATTGATCTTCTCAGGCCGGATCAATGTCCTCGAACAGCATTTTTCAAGGCTTCATCCTGGTCGGCAGTTGACACGATTTTCCGAAGCTCCTTCCGCACCTCTTCGGAAAGTGGTTCAGGATTATGGTTTTCGAGGATCCATTCTACAGTCTCGCGAGCGACATCCACAGGATCACGCCATTTACGACCTTCAGACTTCCCATCCTCATAAAGAATCGACTCCCGGCGCCAGACTGACCGGTATGCTTTGCCCGATTCTTTATTGCTTATATAACCACCATATTGTCCAATTTCCTTAATCATGTCGTAAGATAAGGTTTCTTCATTGACCATTACACCTTCAGTAACTTCATCAATCACCTGCAAGATCTCACGATCAAACAGGATGCGCGGGTGATCGAGCAAACTTACTGCTTCGTACATCCCACTGGGACCGAAGGACATATCTGCCCCAGCCATCACCCCCAGGAAGTGGGAATAAATGTTTTCATAACCAGCCTGCCAATTGCCAAGTTCATACTGGCTGCCTCCGAACGAATGGCAGGCCAGGACAGGGATCCCGTTTGAATGGGAGAGTTGAATCCCCGCAACATTGGTTATCTGGGCAATCCCGGAGCCCATGAAGTAGACGCCAGTACGCGGATCGAATATACCGGGGTTGACAGAAATGTAATTACCTACACCAGGATTAATAATTTGGGTCAGCATGATGCCGCTCAGGGTCTCCGCCATGGCTATCGTCAGTGCTCCCGCGGGATGTGGTGGCGCGGTCAGGCCTAGTGTGGGCATCGACATAAATCCGACTGGGATGCCGTGTTCAGCAAATACCATCGCCGCTTCAATCCCACCGCGATCCTGTCCAAGGGGTGCAATGCAGCAAAGCAGCTGCGAGAGAATTGGGCGCGTACGCAATTCCTCTTCACTGCCAGCGATCGCGATCGCCATTTCAACTGCATAACGCGCTGAAACCTCATCCATCACCGATTCACTCTCGACATGTTTTTCCGAGTTGTTGTAACAAGCCTCGAGACCATGGAGGGGTGAAGTGGCACCTTTATCACTGGCGCTAACTGAAGGCCATAACAGGGAGACTATTGAGAGATAATCCGCGATACGAGCATGATTAGCAATGTCTTTTTTCACAGAAAGGCGTCGTTCCCCAGTTTCGAAATCGACAATTTTGGGTGCCTCGCCGCTGCAATAAAAATACGTCCCTTCCCCGCTCCCGACTGGCACATCAAGTTCAGGTCTTAGACCAGCCATATTATAGGCCCGGGGAGAAGACGCCAGGTATTTATCGAGCAGATCGGCTGGAATTTTTACCACTTGGGTCTCCCAGTCAACCTTCGCTCCCACCTCTGCAAAAATTTTTAAGGCTTTTTCAGATGGGAATCTTACCCCGACGTCTTCCAGCACCGCGCGGGCATTCTGGTTAATATCCCTGATTTCGATGTCTTCCAGGATGCTGATTTTTAATTTTGACTTGATCGGTTGAATTGAAGCTCTTTTTTCTTTAAGTTGGATCATGATGCCCTCCTCAGCGTCATGGTGATTGATTTTTTATACCGGGGCGTCAATCAAGCGGAAGGCGAGATCGACAGCAGAAATCGCGTCCTCTGCATATCCATCAGCGCCAATTTCTGAAGCAAAATTTGCCGTGACCGGTGCACCCCCCACGATCACTTTAACCTGTTGGCGGAGTCCAGCCTCTTCCAAGGCATTAACCAGATTCTTTTGTTGGAGCATGGTTGTGGTCAGCAAAGCTGATGCGCCGACAATATCAGCGTTGTTTTCTTTCACCGCGGTTACAAATCGCTCTGCGCTCTGATCAACCCCGATATCGAAAACTTTAAACCCATTGGCGGTGAGCATCGTGCCAACCAATGTTTTCCCAATCTCGTGCATATCCCCCTCAACCGTGCCCAGCACAACTTTACCTACCACTTCTCTGGCTTGATCACCGACCATAGCCGGTTCAAGAATGGCAAGTGCTCTTTTCATCGCTTCTGCCCCGATGATCAGCTCCGGCAAGAAGTATTCTCCATCGGCAAATAATTCACCAACTCGCTGGATGCCTTTCGTCAGACCTTCATTGATGCAGGTTAGCGGATCCAGACCCTGATCCAGGGCCTGCCTGGCCAATGCTTCTGCATCATCTGGCTCTCCATCGATCACTGCCTGGGCTAGTTTAGAATGCATATCTTCAGACATCGATTTCTCCTGGTTGAATTTGGATTAGTGAAATGATTTCGATCGTAGGTTTCAAAAATAACTGGGATGATAGCTATTAATTCTCGAACAAAATATACATTTTCATTAGAGGAGGTCAGGTCAAATAAACTCATTGAATTTTTTTATCCAGGTCTGCCCAATATTCAGCCTTCAACTCTTGCTTTAATATTTTGCCGGTACCTCCCTTGGGAAATTCGTCTCTAAACTCAACGGATTTTGGCGCCTTGAAGCCAGCCAAATATTCTCTTACGTGGTGGATAATTTCGTCTTCGGTCACCTGCATACCTGGCTTTAACACAATTAATGCCTTAGGAACCTCCCCCCATTTTTCATCTGGCACACCAATTACCACCACCTCGAAGACAGCAGGATGATCCTGGATCACCTTTTCTATTTCCACAGAGGATATGTTCTCACCACCAGAAATGATGATATCCTTCTTGCGATCGACAATGGTGATATAACCTTCCTGATCTACTACGGCCATGTCTCCGGTATGTAACCAGCCATCCTCGAAAACAGCCTCTGTCCCTTCAGGATCTTTTAGATAGCCCTCCATCACCTGGTTTCCCCTGACGACGATCTCGCCAATCGATTTTTCATCCTGGGGTACATCCTCACCACGTTCATCAACAACCCGGATGCGGACCCCAACCAAAGGCAATCCAGTCTTAACTTGAATCGCCTGGCGGGTCTTTTCATCCGTAGCGAGGTGTGGTTTTGGCCTGGCGATGACGATGAATGGCGAAGTCTCGGTCAATCCATAGCCGACATAAGCCCGGCAACCGATCTCTGCTTCCAGTTGTTCGATCAGGGATAAAGGTGAAGGAGCCCCACCAATGATGATTTCTTCAAGACTGCTCAAATCATACTTCCTCAAATCGGTATGCTGAAGGAGGCCATTAAAGATGGTCGGAACGCCCAACAGCTTCGTGACCCGTTCCTCTTCGATCAGGCGCAGCATTTCCCCAAAATCAATCTTGCGCAGCATGACATGTTTTCCCCCAACAGCGGTTAAGAACTGAGGCGATCCCCAACCATTAACATGGAACAATGGCACCACATGCAGCAGTGTATCTTTATCGCTCACCTGAAAACCAGGAATGGCAGTCAAGGTATGGATATACAAATTTCGGTTGGTGAACTGAACTCCTTTCGGCTTCCCGGTCGTCCCGGATGTGTAAAACAATTCGATTACTGCGTCCTCGTCAATTCCGTCAAGATCAATCTCGGCTTCAGGTGAGTGATTTTCCAAAAGCGTATCGTAATCCAAAGCCCAATCAGTTGTCTGCTGTGGTTCTAAAATGATGAAAAGTTCTACACCAGGTATTTGATCACGCAAAGTTTCGACTAACGACAAAAAGTCCCAATGGAAGCATAAGACTTTGGACTCTGCGTGATTGAGAATGTATTCAATTTCGTGGTGGGTCAAACGGATGTTGATCGGATTGAGGATACCCGCCACCTGAGGTACAGCATAATAGGCTTCGAGTAATTGGTGCGAATTGTAGGTGATAAAGGAGACCACGTCTCCCTGGCCGATCTCCAAACTGGTCAGAGCATTGGCAAAACGGTTTATACGCTGGTCATACTCAGCGTAAGTAAACCTTTTGTCGCCATCGACAATACCAATTTTTCCGCCATAGAGATCAACTGCTCTTTGGCGAAATTCCAAAGGGGTCAAAGGGACTTTCATAGCTGTAAAAAAAGAGAGTAAGAGGCGAGCTGCCTCACCTCTTACTCATCTTCTTAGTGGTCAGATTCTACTCACAGTCGGCAGGTTTGGTGATGTGGTTCCAATCTGCAAAGAATAAACCGATATCTGGCAGGTTCTCTACACAAGTCTTTGCAGCGCGGATCATACCTGTGTAATACGGGATGATCGTGCCGCCATCCATGTGCAGCATTTCCTGCGCATCCAGGTAATGCTGGCGTCGGGTATCGAAATCTGTCTCAGCTAGGGCTGCATCGAGCAGGGCATCGAACTCGGGAACATCCCAATAGGATTCGTTCCAGGAACCGCCGCCGCGATAGATTTCGTTGAGCGCCTGCTGGGCTGTGCGTTCATTCCAGCAGGTCATCACGAAGGGTTCCACCATCCACTGCTCGCTCCAGAATCCATCCGCAGAGACATTGGTGATGTTGACGGTGATGCCGGCTTCTGCCGCTTGCTGCTGGTAAATTTCCGTCAATGCGGTCCAATCTGTACAAACATCTGCTGTATACAGGTCAATCTCGAAGCCATCTGCATAACCTGCTTCTGCCAGCTTCGCCTTGGCTGCCTCGACATCACGTTCGTAGAGGCATTCCGACATAAGGTACGGATCGCCGGGCATGATTGCCTGGTCACAGGAGATGGCACCATATCCTGAGAG
>JBFFEL010000150.1:0-8303 GCA_041558875.1 Anaerolineales bacterium | reverse complement strand
CGCTTTCGCTGGCAGTACTGGCATCCTGATGATCGTATTCCTTCTGCTGCTCAGCTTTATTGCCCTGTATAACAACTTCAATGCTGAGCGTATTGAACAATACGGCATCCTCTTTGGTCTCTACGGTTTGATTTTTGGATTTTTTACCGGTCTGATTCAAGCCTTTACTACTGTTCGTCTCCGCCATACCTGGCGTGTGATCCTGGCTTCAACCCTGGGGTTCACCCTTGGCGGAGTCCTTGGCGGTCTTTTATTGCGTTTGGTGAATCCGCTGGATGGATTGGATACGCACCCGATCCTCACTACAATGTTCCTGATAATTGCCTTGCTGCTGCCGTACTTTGTCGGCGGAGGTGCGTTGGGATTAGCCTACCGGCAGATCGCAAAAAGGGTTACTGAATCTGGTGAGGAAGTTGAATCGGCTCAAACGCCCAGATGGCAGATCGTGGTTGTAGCAATTATCGCTTTATTAATTATCGTGCCCATTGTTAACTTCGTCGATAAGATTTCAGACTTCTTGACTGTCCGGCCGGCCAATCTGCAATCCCAAATTTCTCCCGTCACAGTCGGTGTCCGTTGGAGCGATCCCATACCGGTACCTGCAGATGACATAGAATTCCCTCCACCTGCGGACCCCTCGGAAATCGCAGTAGCAACCGGCACCGATCACCGGGCTTGGTGCAGTCCAGAAGGAATCATCCAATACCAGCTTAGTGGTGGAGCAGTCGAACAGATCGAATTCCCCTCTTGCAGCATTACACCTGCTATCGCAGTAGATTCGGATGATAATCCACACATCGTCTGGTACACACAGGAGGTGCGAGATACGAATGGAGAAATCAATCCAGCGAGCCTTCTGGTTGAAAGCATCCGACGGGATGGCGATTGGAGTGAGGCCGCTATTGCTGCTCGCACCAAAGGTCCGGCTTTCCCCACGCTAGATAGTGACTTGGATGGCAATCTAATACTTGTCTGGAAAGACGCAGCCTCTTCATCTACTGATCTTCAGTTGTCTATTCTCGAAAATTACCAGTGTTCTGAAGAAGATCTTGATCCAACAGAACTCGCCGGATTAGAAGCATTGTTAGGAGGCGACACCCGGCCTGATGGGTCAAAGGTTCCATACTGCCGCAACCGATTTGACCGCATTATCTACATGCCCAATCCAAGACCCGAATACAGCGACGAGGAGATCACTCCCAATGGTGGCTTTGACCAGGTAGCTGAATTGGTTGAGAATGCAGAATATGAGGTGCTGTTTAACGTGATGCAGTACGTTGAGACAACAGCCGAACCGAGTCCCGGCAGAATTCTGATCGAGTCGGTAGGCAAACTCTACCAACAACTGAAGGAAAATCCAGAGGATTACCCGCGCGGCCTGACCATTCGCATCCTGCTGGGAAATTACCCTGTGTTCGCCGATTTCACCTGGGGTAGCCAGATCATCGAGGTGATCAAAGACCTCAAGTGGGCTGGAATTGAGAAAATGGTCGATCCGGAGATCGGCTGGCGAGTCGAAGTGGCAAACTATCCAGGCGTGTACCCCCACAGCCACAACAAAATGCTTGTTGTCGATGGTAAGGTAGCTGGTGGTCTGGGCTTCAACTACAACTACATCCACTTTCCAAAGGATCACCCTTCTGGCATGGGAGAAGACCTATTTGACCTGGGCATGACGGTTACTGGCCCGGTCGCCCAGGATGCCATCACTCAATACGATGACATGTGGTGGGGCGCCGACCAGATCCATTGTGAAGATTTATCTCTCCCCGACGGTCAGTGGCAGAATACCTGCCAGGAAGTGAAAGCCAACAACGATCATGTTCCTGAGGTTCTCCGGGCATATCTACCTCCTGATGGTGACTCAAGTGCTTTTTCTTTATACCGATCGATGGTTTTTAATGAAGCGGATGATTTCATCGCTTCCAGTTTGGCCGCTTCGACCGAATCGATCGATATGATCACCGCAAATTTCTCGATGGAGATTTACTGTATCATCCATTTACTCGCGCCCGGCTTCTGCACAATTGAAGATTCGATGCCCTATATCGACTCCATACTGTATGCGGTGGAGAACAATAACACTCATGTTCGGGTGATCATGGAAAATGCCAACAGCTATGGTCTGGAGAACCGGGTCACAGCGATGGTGCTTTATCCGGAGCTTGTCAGGCTTGGCTTGGACGATCGAGTAGAACTGCGCTTTTTCGACGGTCGCACCCACTCCAAATCAGCGATGATCGATAACGCCATATTGATCGTCGGCAGCCAGAATTTCCAATACAGCGCCTGGGGTAAAGGCGGCGGTCTCGGTGAGAACATGATCACCACCAGCGATCCAGAGGCGATCACGGAGTATAAGAATCTGTTCGAATTCAAATGGAAAGATGCGGTCCCGGTCTCAGAAGCTGAATACGGGCGAACTGAGTAAAAAGGAATGGCCTATTTTCTCGTCCGCATCATAGTGAATGCCCTGGCGGTGGCTATCACCGTGGCTCTCCTGCCGGGCATTCAGCTTGCCCCTGATGTTGACAACAGGCTGATCACTATCATTGTTTATGTGGTTTTGGGCGGATTGTTTGGCTTGATCAACGCCTTCATCCGCCCTTTAGTGCTGTTAGTGACCGGTTCTCTGTCATTTGGACCATGGGTTTATTCACATTCCTGATCAATGGTCTCTTGTTTTACCTGCTCTCCTACCTCACCCCTGATTTAATGGTCATCACCTACCCGGGTCTCCTCTGGGTGATTGTTGCCGGGGGGATCATGGCCGTCACAGTCACAATTCTGGAGGCAATTTTCGGACTGGACAGCCCGGTCGTCGATGATGCGGGTAGGAGTAAATTTTATTGGCGCTGGTTGGGCTTACTTCCGAAAGGCCGACGTAATCGGATCGTTGACAACTTACGACTGATGCAGGCCTACGCAACCATCCGGCGCTATGGTATTGACATCCTGGTCAGCGCCACTCCAGTAGCTGGTTTCCGTCATTATATGCAGCGCATCATCTACCGCGATAAAGAGCTTATCTCAGAAGAGAATGCTCCCCGGATGGTGCGCTTGATGTTACAGGATTTGGGACCAACATACGTAAAGCTGGGTCAAATGATCGCCAGTAGATCGGAGATCCTCCCGCCTGAATGGGAAGCGGAGCTCAATAAGCTGCAAAGTGAGGTCGCCCCTTTCCCATATGATGAAGCGGAACGGATAATCACTTCCGAGTTAGGTGCATCTCCTGGTGAAGTTTTTTCAACCTTCGCTGATGAGCCTTTTGCTGCCGCATCGATGGCCCAGGTCTACCGGGCTTCCCTCATCAGCGGTGAAGACGTGGTGGTAAAAGTCCAACGACCAAACATAGACGTTACTGTGCGCGGCGATCTCAACATCATGCAGGATGTTGTTTCGACTTTAGAGAAACGCGCCAAGTCGGCACGCAACCTGGGTCTCAGCGGGATGGCGGATGAATTCGCCGAAAACGTGACAGAAGAACTGGATTACCAAATTGAAGCTTACAATGCCCGGCGATTGAAGACCATGATGTCCGAATTCGATTACGTCAGCATTCCCAATATCTATGGGTCCTACTGCACCTCCAGGGTAATCACCATGGAATACATGCAGGGAGTCAAGATGACCCAGGTGGAAGCCATGGATGTTGCGGGAATCGATCGCCAGGAGTTGGCCAGAAAGCTGATCCGGGTCATGAATAAGCAGGTGTTGTTGAACGGTTTTTTTCATGGTGATCCCCATCCCGGAAACGTACTTGTTGATTTAGAATCCGGAAAGATCATCTTTCTCGATCTCGGGATGATGGGCCAGATGACGGATGAACAGCGCATGGCTCTCTTCGATATCATCTGGTCGCTCAAGTATGGAGAATCGCGAGATCTGACCAATATTCTGCTGCGGCTTTCCACCCGGTATAAAGATTTTGACGAGGAAGATTTGAACAGAGATGTCGATCGGCTGGTTCAGCGTCATGTTGTTTATGTTGAAGGGACACCGGAACTTTCCACTGTTGTTCAGGAAGCGCTAAACCTGCTGTATAAATATGGCCTGCAATTGGACCGAACATTGACCATTGCCTTGAAGAGCTTGATGCAGACTGAGGAACTGGTGCGCACGTTGGCGCCGGATTTATCCTTCCTGCATGTGGCAGTTGAAGAAGTCCAGGGCGTGATCTTGGATCAAATGAACAGCGATACAATTTATGAAGGGGCGAAAAAGCGGGGTATCCGCACAGCCAAAAATCTGGTCGTCAACTGGCCAAAGTGGCAGCGTGCAGCTGGTCGTTGGGCCGAACAGCTGGAAAGCGGCAGCTTCTCCATTCAGTTGGATACCGAGGAGTTAAACAGAAATATTAATCGGGTGAATCTATCCCTAAACCGCAGTGTGCGCAGTTTGATCTTCGGCTTACTTTTAATTGGTATGCTGATTGGTTCTGCGATTGTAAGCCTGGCTCCATTGGAGAATCTGCGCTTCCTGGATTTTCTCCCCTACGATGTTTTCATCTTCATATTTATCATCGCTGCGGTGCTCGCTCTAGGATACGTGATTTATTCCATGTGGATAAGCTGGCGGAAAAAAGATGAGTAGGTTTCACGGGGATTGAGACCAATATTCATCTCAATGAGCCCTTTCGCAATTTACTACTCTATGAAAATAGAGTTCACCAAATACTACTGAAATAGGAATAGTGTGGTATACTCCGGCGGTTGGTTCGGATATAACCAATAAAAATATATAAAGTTTTGAAGATTCCAAATGGTTGCTCGTCAATATCTGGACGAGCATTTTTCTTGCCGCAGGGGGTCGGGGAGAGCGGTTGGTAGAACCCAAGACGTTATCTGCGAAGATTACGCTCAATTCACAAGGGTTGTGACGCTTCAGGAGTTATCAAAACGCAATAGGAGATTTTGATGACGAATGAATTTTCGCGCTTTAACCTGGACCCAAAGTTGGTTCAGGCAGTAGATCAACTAGGCTATACCTCACCCATGGATGTACAGGTTCAGGTGATTCCATTGATGTTAGCTGGAGAGGATGTCATTGCTCAATCCCAGACTGGTTCTGGGAAAACAGCTGCCTTCGCCCTCCCCATCTTGCAAAATCTGGCCACTCAAGAAAATCTGCGCGGTGTGCAAGCTCTGATATTAACACCCACCCGTGAATTAGCAATCCAGGTTGCTGATGCGATTTCCCAATATGGAAGCCTGCTGGATGTCGAAGTCATGCCAGTTTACGGAGGCCAGCATTATGGAACCTCCAAACGCCGCATAAAAAAGGGTGTGGATGTGATTGTCGGCACACCAGGTCGATTGCAGGATTTAATCCGCCAGGATATTCTTGATCTAAGCGGTGTTCACACTGTAGTCTTGGATGAAGCAGATGAAATGCTCAGTATGGGCTTTATTGAAGACATCGAAAATATTTTGGGTGAAACTCCAACCAAACGCCAAACTTCTTTGTTCTCCGCCACACTACCCAAGCCAATCCGCCGTCTGGCTGATAACTACATGATCGCACCTCAGTCCATCATCATTAAAGGTAAACAAATAACCGTCGCCACGATAGAGCAGCGTTATTATTTGGTCAATGAAAAAGAGAAGTTAGCTGCCCTGACTCGCCTGATTGAAGTTGAAGATATTGGTGCAACCTTGATTTTTACCCGAACTCGCCTTGACTCTGGACGTTTGGCCAATGAACTTGTTCAACGTGGATTCTCAGCTGAAGCACTGAACGGCGATTTAGCACAAGATGCACGTATTCGCGTGCTGAATCGTTTCCGCACAGGACAGATCAGGTTTTTGGTTGCTACCGATGTTGCTGCACGTGGTCTGGATATTGACGATATTTCCCATGTTTTTAATTACGATCTTCCAACCGACCCAGAAGCTTATGTGCACCGTATTGGGAGAACAGGGCGCGCTGGTAAAGATGGCATAGCGATTTCTCTTGTTACGCCAGGCGAAAAAAGTCGCCTGAACCGGATTGAGAAATATACCAGGCAACAACTAATAACCGCTAAACTGCCGACAGAATCAGACGTGTATAAACACCGTGAAAATCACTTGATTGATAGAATGACAATCTGGTTAGAGCGTGACCGCAGCAAGCGCGAGCAGGTAATAGTAGAGGAGTTAGTAGCCGCTGGACATGATCCGGTCAAGGTTGCCGCTGCAGCGCTCAAAATAGTGCGGGAAGGTGAAAAACAGCGACCGGTCGAGAAAATTAGTGAAGTCAGGCCAATACGCTCCAAAAGCAGACGAGATAAAAGAAAGACTGAACAGCGTAAAGGACGACGTTCAATTTCTCGTAAACACAAGATGCATCAATTCGATAAAGAATCAGGCATTTCCCATGAAGAAGGTATGGTGCGCCTGAGCTTAGCTCACGGCCGGGAACATGGAGTCAGTCCTGGCGAAATTGTTGGTACGATAGCCTCCCGCGCCAATATTCCTGGCTACACGATAGGAAAGATCCTGATCCACGACCGGCATACGTTCGTAGATGTGCCAGAGGAATATGTCTCCCGTGTCTTAGGCCAAACGGGTGCATATAAATTTCGTGAAAACCCGCATGTGACAATTGAACGAGCTAAGGTTTGAGAATTTTGATCTCTGTTCAAATTCAAATTGTATATATTGGTAAAATTATTTAATTACCAATTTTCGTTGGAATTATAGGTGGACATGAAGCCGAGATTATCAGAATAATTCACTTCTCGCTGATCAGGAGTCATCCTCATAAATACATCGCTCTCCTCTCCAGCTTTCAATGTCCTGATGTTTTCAATATTCTGGGCACTGCAGATCATTTTTGCCAAGTTGGGGTTTAACGCAGGCGCTCATGTGCTCCCTTTCCTGCTGGTCTCAACCATAATTGCATTCTCAGTTTTACTGGTTTTGATTTTCCCAAGAGTCAAAAACCAATTCCATCGCCTATACGCAAAAAAGAATCCCCTCTTTTGGAAGCTTTACCTTGCCAATGGTATCCAGGCGGGTTTCGGAACTTGCTTTGCCCTGGTTGGAATCGCCTTAACAGATGCAATTAACGCCGGATTCTTGGTCAAACTAACCACCGTTACCACCATCATTTTTGCCTGGCTTATCCTAAAAGAAAGAATGTCTCTCTTGAAAGTAATCATTGTCTTCATGATGTTATTCGGTGCTTACTTGTTGACCACTCAGGCTCAGATGTTAATCCCCCAGACAGGTGATCTTTTCATTCTTGGTGCTTGTGTTTGCTGGTCCTTGGGGACAGTTCTCGTACGCATGTTCCTAAAGGACCGCCCCATAGAAGCCGATGTCGTCACCTTCCAGAAACCCCTGGCCAGTTTCCCAGTGATACTAGGTCTGGCAGGCATTTCGATTGTATTTTCTTCTTTTCTTGGAGATTTAAACCAGGTATTTGACTGTTGTCAATTGCCATCCAACCAGGCTGTCTATACTGTGTTGAACGGTTTTTGCATGGCCATGGCCTGGATATACATATACCGCACCTTGAAGGTCTCTACCGCTTCGTACATGACCATGATGTCGATGGTCACCCCAGTCATTGTCACCGTATTAGCCGTAGTTTTCCTTGATGAAACCTTGATCGGGATTCAGGTTGTCGGCGCAGTACTGATCATTCTTTCCGGCCTCCTGGTCTATTTCAGCGACATTGCTTACGCATAAATCAAAAATTTCACTCCGGTCTGAATTCGCGAGACTAGAGCCATCTCAAGTAAGGCTCTAGTCTAGAGAGTTTATTATTTGCTTGATGGATTTCCGCTTGCGCGCAAGTCGTTGTTCACACTAATATTAAATGCGCCTCAATATCCCGCTCGAGGCCGAGTCACCGCCGTCGATACTTATAAACGAAACCGTTTGAGACGATCATTACTATCCAACTACCCAGCCTAAATCTAACTCCTCCAATTTTGCAGTAGTGGGGATGCCCGTCTCAACATCCCAACCGCAGAACTCAAAGTATTTATCCAGCGCAGCTTCAACTTCATCCCGAGCCAGCACCCACCCATCGCTGACGCCTCCCTTTAATGGCTTAAACAACTTTTCTGGAATAACATCTGCTTTGCGGTCAATGCCTTCCCGGGCATTGAACATCCGCATCATGTTGAGCCGCCGTTCGCCCACCCTTTGCAGTTCTTCAAAACTAACATCCTCCCACCCAGTCACCGCTCGTACAAATTCAACCATATCCTCCGGTCCATAAAGCTGCCAGGCAGGTCCATAGACAAACTGGCACAGGTTCAGGCTGTCCATCGTGCTGTACATGTGTTGGGAAGCCATTGCGAAGCG
>JBFFEL010000149.1:0-8443 GCA_041558875.1 Anaerolineales bacterium | reverse complement strand
TCGCATCCCAGACCTGACTCATCTCCCAGTCATCCGTCACCAGGAATCCTCCTGTGGCTCCCATAGAGTAGGCAGCTTCCAAACGGTGCTCCAGCCGGTCGGTGACCAGGATCTCGCTCGCTCCCGCCAGGCGGGCCAGCTCCACGATCATCAAGCCTATTGGACCAACACCGAATACGCCAATAGAAGAACCAGGTACGATGCGCCCCAAATCAACTGCATGCAGGGCAACCCCCAATGGTTCGAGCATAACCCCCTCCTCTGCATTTAGCGATCTTGGCAGCGGGAACAGGTTGTGCTCCGGCCAAACCAGGTACTCCCTAAGTGCGCCATCATCCAATCCATGTCCCGCAAAGTGCAGGTTCTCGCACAGGTTCGGGTCGCCACCCAGGCAGTACTCACAACTTAAGCAGGCAATGGCTGGATCAACTGCCACAAGCTGACCATGCAGGTCTGAATCCGGCTGTTCCACAACGGCGCTGAATTCATGACCCAAAACGAGGGGACGCGTTATATGCGCATCGCCAATACTCGCTTCTCCGAACCAGTGCAGGTCCGATCCACATATGCCGACTGCTGAAACCCGCAGCAGCACCTCCCCGGGCTTGGGTTCCGGAACTGGCTCAGAATGAAGCCGCAGATCACCTACACCATGCAAACGTAAAACGTTCACTTCTTGATTCAATTCCCACTTATTAAACTAAATATATCCATGTCTCAGTATCGCGATTAGGTTCAAAATTCACATCATTGCGAATCCCGAATTATTTCGGGGTGGTGCAATCCCCAGGTTGGAATTTGAGGGGATTGTCACACTCCGTTCCATTCCGTTCGCAATGACAATTTCTCATAAGAATAAGACTAGGGGATTATACCGCTATCATCCTACCAACTCATTGTCATACACATCATCTACTGCGGGAAATTTGAAGGATAACTATTCCAGTAGCAGCTAAACTCATTTGAAGGATTACAATAGAACCGATGACCTCGTTCAACCACCTGCACGTCCACTCGTATTTCTCATTCCTGGAAGGATTGCCATCTCCTCAGGATTTGGCTGAAACTGCTGCCAGCTATGAAATGAGGGCATTGGCACTTACCGATCGAATATCCTTATCAGGGACAATCGAGTTTTACCTGGCCTGCCAGCAGGTTGGGGTACAACCCATTCTGGGATTGCAGGTGCCGGTCGCCTCCCCACTGGAGTACGGACCAGCCGTTGGTGATCTGGTCCTTTTGGCCAGCGACCTCACCGGTTGGAGAAGTCTCTGCCGCCTTAGCAGTGCCTTACTCTCTGATCCTGCTGCCGGTACCGAACAGGTCTTGCCCTTCACCCAATTTGCGGAAGAAACTCACGGATTGTTGTGTTTAACGGGTGGGGCTAAAGGGATACTCGATCAACTGGTCCGGGGAGGGCAAACTGAGGCTGCACAGCGATATCTAGGGCACCTGACTGACCTTTTTCAAGACCGGCTGTACGTTGAATTGCAGCGCCGGACACCAGACGAGCGCACCGTATCAAATCAGCTGCTGACGATCGCTGGGGATCTAAACCTGCCAGTCATAGCAACAAACGAGGTTTATTACCTGTCACCTGAAAATGCTGAACTGCAAAGATTATCTACCTCCATTCGCGCAAACCAGCCAGTCAGTTCCTTGCCAGCAGATGCCTTTCCTCCTCCTGGTTCCCACTTCACCAACCCGAATGAGATGACTACGCGTTTTAACGATTCAACCGCTGCATTAGCAGCCAGTGAAGAGATCGCTGAACGTTGTCAGCTAACCCTTCCCCTGGGGGTACCCAGGTTCCCTCAGGTCGACCTGCCAGATGGTCAATCCGCCATTACCGCGCTGCGTAAAAAAGCCGAAAATGGCGCCCTTCAGCGCTATGGGCAGATCACCGAGGGCATTCAAGAACGTCTCGATCACGAGCTGGCCGTAATCGAACGCAAAGGCTACGCACCGCTGTTTTTGATCATGGAGGAGATCGTCAGTCATGCTCGTCAGCTGGGTATACCGATCTCCTCTCGGGGTTCAGCTGCTTCATCATTGGTGGCGTACTGCCTGGAGATCACCACTCCGGACCCTTTGAAGCTGGACCTGTTTTTTGAGCGCTTCCTGAATCCAGCCCGAGAATCACCTCCGGATATCGATACCGATATCTGCTCCCGAAGGCGCGACGAGGTGATCAATTTCGTTTACCATCGCTATGGTGATGAGCACGTTGCCATGGTGGCGACCATAAATCGTTTCCGCCGCCGATCAGCTCTTCGTGAAGCCGCCAAGGCACTCGGTTTCCCGGCAGATGAAATCAAGGTTTTAGCTGACCAGGTGCCGCGCCGGTGGCGCGGTCCCCAATCCCGGGAGGGTGGTGAACCTTTTGAAGAATTGATGAGGCGCTATCCCGGCCCTCGACACCAACAATTGTTTGCAGACGCTTCAAAATTACTGGGCATACCTCGCCATCTCTCGATTCATCCCGGCGGGATGGTGATCTCTCCAGAACCAATGACCGACCTTGTGCCGACACAAATGGCAACTAAGGGGGTCGTGATCACCCAATTCGACCTCGAATCAATCTCCCATATTGGATTGGTGAAGATCGATCTGCTCGGGATTCGAGGGTTGACGGTACTTGGCGATGTCGCTCAGGAGCTCAAATCGCGCAGCCCGGAAAAATACACATCCTCACTGGATGCACTTAAAGCAATTCCGGAAGACGATGAATTAACCGCTAAGCTGGTCGAACATGGACGTACAATCGGCTGCTTTCAGATCGAGAGTCCCGGTATGCGGGCTACGCTGAAGGAAATCCAGGCTCGCAATATGGATGACTTGATGATCGCCCTGGCTCTTTATAGGCCTGGCCCCTTAACCGGTGGACTGAAGGATTCTTTTGTGCGTCGCCACCGCGGCGAAGAAGGGGTCACCCACCTCCACCCGGCCCTCTCTGAAGTGCTGGAGGATACTTACGGCGTGATCCTCTACCAGGAACAGGTCCTGCGCATCGCTCACCAGCTGGCCGGGCTCAGCCTGGCGGATGCCGACCTGCTGAGACGGGCGATGAGCCATTTTGATCCAGGAGAGCAAATGGTGACCCTGAAGGAGAAGTTCGTCGCCGGAGCCTGGGAACACAGCCAGATCCCTGAGGACATCGCCGAAAGGGTTTGGGAACTGATGGCGGCTTTTGCCGGGTATGGATTCCCCAAGGCGCACGCTGCCTCTTATGCCCAAATTTCATGGCGGGCCGCCTGGAGCAAAGCCCACTACCCGGCGATTTTTATGGCAGCGGTGCTAGCCAATTGGGGTGGATATTACCGGCAGCCGGTTTACCTGAACGAAGCTCGACGCCTGGGCCTTAAACTTCAGGCACCCCACGTGAACTACGCGCAGCGCCAATTCAGCGTCTCCTATATTGAAAGTGAACCAGTCCTGTTCATGGGATTAGACCAGGTGCGTGAGCTGACCCGCCGCACCCAGCAGCGAATTCTGAGTAGGAGACCTTTCAGCTCCCTGGATGATTTTCTGACCAGGGTCGACCCTCGCCACCAGGAAGCTGAGAATCTGATCCGGGTGGGGGCTTTTGATAGTCTGGGCAACATTCCATCGTTGCTGGAGACGGTTAAAGGCGGCGGTTGGCAGGGCGGACAGCTGTCACTCTTTTCACTTGACGGATCTGACGACACTTCCGGTGATGATTGGGACCTGAAACAAAAGATATCAGCTCAAGAAACTCTACTGGGAGTCAGCGTTGTCGCCCACCGTTTGGAACTGCACAGCGAACAGATCAATACCGATGGAGCACTCTCAACAGCTGCTGCTGCAGACCGTGTTGGCGAGAGGGTGCGGGTAGCTGGAGTCCAATTCTCTCACCCGCGAAGAAGGGGCAAAAGCGGCGAATATACTCATTATTTCGATCTGGAAGACCTGGAGGATATGCTGCTGGTCATCATTCCTGAGGATGTCTATCGCCGCCACAAAGGAGTTTTTTCTCGCCGGAAACCGTTTATCGTTGAAGGGGAGATCGCCTTGGAAGGCAGGTTCAACGAACCTGCTATCCACGCCGAGAGAGCCTGGCCTCTCGGGTAAAAATTTGAATTGACCAAGTTATTAGAGGAAAACGTAATAACGCGCATTACTTTGATAGGAATTAAGCCCGGGCTTTCTTTCTAAGACGCTCTTGAACCTTTTCGCTTTCCAGCTCGCGAATCGCATCAGAAGCTATCCAACGTGCACTCTTGGCGTCGATCTCCTTGATTCGATAAGCGAGTTCGAGTGCGGCTTTGTTGAGAACCAGGTTGCGTTTACCGATATTGCGCAGTGCCCAGTTTACAGCCTTCTTGACAAAGTTGCGATTATCCGTAGCACCAGCCAGGATCACGGGGAAATATTTTATAAAATCTTCATCGCCGGCTTTCTTATCATGCCAGGCCAGGCAGGCGATCAATGCATACGCAGTTCGCTTGACGAACTCCTCTTCGCGCTCCGACCAATCATAGATCTTTTTCTCGGCCAGGGGAGATTTCTCAAACAGGTTCATGCATACCTGGTCGCAGACATCCCAAGAGTTGATATCCACCACCCAGGCCTCCATTTGCTGCTCAGTCAATTTATCCGCTTCAGCGACCATCCCAGCTACGATCATCCCTTCCGGGACGCGAGTATCCCATAAATCCAGCGCCAGCTGGTGGTCTTTGCCGATTTCTTTAGCGATCTTGCGCATGTCTGGCACTGAGACACCCAACCTTTTTTCACCCACAATACCGAACCTGGCCATGCCTTCCAATTGATCGGGTTTGGCTTTAGACTGGAGCTGCTCCATGACATCTTCTACAGTAGCCATCCTTTTCTCCTCAGATCTTCTTTTGGATAATGCTAACAGGAAAAACTACACAACCATCAATATGCTTACCAGTGCCAGCACCAGAAGCACCCCAAACATCACCACATATGCCCACTGCCCTTTTTGAGCGAAGTACCCTGGACTGACGATTACGGTGTACAGCAGCATCCCCATCGAAACCAGGTAAGTTGAGAGAGCCCATTCCTGGTTTGTGAATAAACCAATGCCCGCTGCTAAGAGGACGAAAGCCGTGGCGAATTCAGCAGCCAGATGGAATTTGATCCGCACCGGTTCGGTCTCCAGTTCAGGAATCTGGTTCGTGAAATACGAGACACTCCACATGCCGATCATTCCGATCCCGACCATAATGGCAAAAATAGATGGAAAGATCATGGTTCAAGCTCCTAATTTGGCTGGGTTATCCTTCTAGATGAGTCTGGATCCATTTCAGGGTTCACATTTCAACTTATTAAAGACAGAGCAGCTGATATATCCTCCGCAATCATCCTTTGTTTGCTCTTTTCAATTCCAAAACTCGGACCTACCTGGAGATAGGAAGGAAATGCCCTCATTTCCCGCAAATAGTATTCTCCGCCGCGGATTTTATAGGTCGAATCTGCGGGGAACACTCGCGGCTCACCTCCTCTCTTGGCGATGTAGTTGATCGCCTTGATGGCTACATCCCCCATCAGCATAATGACCCTGGTATTGGGAAAGAGCGCTATTTCTTTCTCCAGGATTTTCGAGCATTCTATGATCGTTCCAGCCTTGATCCCGTAACCAGTTTTGCCGCATTTCACCGCACTGGTCAGGTAAACACCGAGATCAAGGATTTGTGAAAACGAAGTAACTGGGACACCAGCCTCCTGAAAGGCTTCCAGCGTCGTCTGCTCGTAACTCGATTCCTGGCCAGCATAGAAATAATCTCCCCGATCAACCGGGGCGGCTTCGGAGATCATCAGCAGGCTCACCTTCTGCGGATCGAGGTCTATTTCAGGGATCACATAATTGTCAACATTAATATCCAGGCAGGGAAAACCGGTACAGGAAATCTGGTCATTTACCTTCATAATTGCACCTCCTGCGAATTGACATGATCTCATTTCTCAAATTGTTAATAGCGGCAGAGGGATGACATGAGGGGTGATTGGGATAAAAATCTCGTTTCAATAGTAATCAAGCTGTACTTTAATTATAGGTGAATTTGAAACCTCACCCCGGTTTATGACATACAGCTGAATAGATCTCCCGCATCGTCCTGCTGGGCCTCACCCCCAATATCCGTGTGCCAATAAATCCAATCTCTTGAGATAAGCCTTCCCATTCCTCAAATGGGACCGGATATGGTACCCAGGTGTTGCCGTGGTGGAGGTTGTATTCCACCAGGATCAAATGTCCTCCAGGGGATAAGTAGTCAAAAACCAAACCGAGGACGACTTCTTTGTTGCTTTGGAAGTGGAGGGAGTTAGCCATCAACACACCATCCAGGGCCGGTAATTCTAATGATTGGCTAAAATCAGCCTTCCAGTAATGCATCGATGGCCGTTGGTCCCCAAAACGCCTCTCAATGGCACGTTTTTGTTCATTTAATACGACTTGATTTTGGTCAATAGAATAGATCACCCCAGCCGGGCCAACCAGCTCAACCAGCGCCAGGGTAAATGCACCCCGGCCAGAACCCAATTCAGCCCAGACTCCTCCTGGTTTTGGTATACCCTTTCTGATCAGGCTCAAGTGATCGGCGTGGTCCATATCCACCTATTGTAGTCCAGCCTGCTCAGATATGCTCCTCAAATATATATTGAATTAAAAAAAACGCCGGACGTGAGGGGGGCACGCCCGGCAATCTAAGGAGGGCCACCGGCACTATCTCCGGTGACGAGACACCTGAATACCAGTAAAAGGGAGGGCAGATGTCTAAATCTAATATACACCAATTTGGTCCAATTTGCATTAATTATATATTAGAAATTTACTCACCTTGGTCATCTTCACCAAAGATTTTCAGCCAATCCTCCACTTCCTGGGCGCTAAGCTCACTATCCTCCTTAGTTACAACCTCGCCTGTCGATTCCATAATTGCGGTCAACTGACCGGCAAATTCTTCTGCGGACAAGATCTTCGCCCTGACAGTCCCGGCATGCGCCTACACCTCGCGATCGGAGCTGACCACAGTCCAATTTCGGGCTTCCCCTCCCAGGCGGACGAGCTTCTTGCGAATGGCACCATCGGCAGTGTTTCCCTCTCTGATGAAGCGCGCGATCACATTTCCATAATTTCGCGCTCCTGGACTACCAGGTGGTGCATTGTCAAAGTACACTTCGACCTTCTTGCGGTTGACCCGGCAAAATTCTTGCAACAAGTTCACCAACTGCAGCTCATCCTCCGTATCCTGGAGGCTCATTCCTGGAATCTTGGGGATCAGATTGTGACCATCGATAATAAACGGCATCGGTATTCCTTCAAGAAATGCATAACAGCCGAAAATAATTTACCTGCATCCTCCCCACAACCTGGAGAGTCGGTCAAATTATATCTTCAACCAGGAGCAGGAAATCGGTAAACTCCACCTGCGTCTAAGCACACTTTGTGCTATGATTCGGTCGGAACCACGAATTGCTCGGGATATTTTCACCGAAAAAAGATCAGCATTTAGATCAATATGCGACATTGGAAACGGTTATTTTACTACCTGATTATTAACGTTTTTGTATCTGCCTGTACAGTCGTGACCGTGCTCGCTCTCTGGCAGCGGTACCAACCCGAGATCCCTTTCCTGGGTGATGTAAATCCCCTGGCATTGGTCACCCCCATGTCCCCCCGGGCATTATTCCCTGACTATGTGTCAGCAGCGGAAACCCCCGAACCCACCGCAATAACCCTCCAGTCTACCGTTGAAGCGCAACCGACTGAAATCGAGATGTCGGAAATGACTTACACCGTGGAAGCTGGCGATACCCTGGGCGAGATCGCGGTCAAGTTCAATGTCACCGTAGCTGAGATAATCGCGGCAAACGAGATCGCCGATCCGGATTCCCTAGTGGTTGGTCAGGTTCTGATCATCCGCAAACCGCGGGTTGTTCCCTCTACACATACCGCCTTACCACCGGAGGAATTTGCCGAGGAAGTAGAAACGACCACGCCACTACCAACCACGACATCTGTCCCACTCACTGGTGACTCCAGGGTTGTCATCGACAGCGTCATCGGGGCCGGTGATCTGGCATCCGAACGCGTCTTTCTCAAACGGGTCGGACCAGGGCAGATTTCTCTTACTGACTGGGAGTTGGTGGCTGAAAATGGAGAAACCTTCACATTTCCACAGCTGATCCTTTTCGAAAGTGGTGCGGTGTTTATCCACACCCGGGAAGGGCAAACGACCGCAGTGGCTCTATATTGGGAGCTGGATCACGCCGTCTGGAAATCGGGTGACACAGTGGTGCTCATCGACGACGAAGGTGAGGTACACACTTCATACGAGATCCCGTAAGTCTTTCACGCAACATCACAATTTCTCCACAAACCCAAAATCACAACATCACTTTTCCTGCTATCTTGCGGCTTGCTGTGAGATGAGCGAAAATAGTAACAAATATC
>JBFFEL010000148.1:0-8590 GCA_041558875.1 Anaerolineales bacterium | reverse complement strand
GGTGTCTGCTTTTCCTGCAGCAGTGACGAGATAGTCTATAATAATTTACCGAAAATAGATATCTGGAGGTTTAGATAATGCTTACCCGTAGATTGGGGAAAAGTGATATAGAAGTCAGCGCTCTTGGCATGGGCTGCTGGGCGATCGGTGGGCCCTGGATTTGGGAACAGCCCGGCGAAGATCCATTTCCAGCTGGTTGGGGAAAAGTCGATGATCGCGAGTCGATCCGGGGCATCCAGGCTGCATTGGACCTGGGGATCAATTTCTTCGACACCGCGGCGAATTACGGCGCAGGGCACAGCGAGAAGATTCTCGGTCAAGCCCTCGGCGAACGCAGGGATCAGGTCGTGATCGCGACCAAGTTTGGCCATGTAGTAAATGAAGAACAAAAAGTAGTATATAAAGATGATGCTCAGGTCTTGAGCAATCTGCGCCAGGATTGTGAGAACAGCCTGCGCCGCTTGGGGACTGATTACATCGATGTATACCAGTTTCACGAACCCAGCTACGACCCCGATCTGGCCCCGGCAGTGATGGAGATTTTGGAAGAGTTAGTCACCGAAGGCAAGATTCGCTATTATGGTTGGAGCACCGATCTCCCTGACCGGGCAGGAATCTTTGCCAATGGTGAACACTGCACCGCCATCCAATTCGCTCTGAATATCAATCACGATAACCCAGAGATGCGTTCGCTGTGTAAAGATTTTGACCAGGGTGGGATCAATAAAAGCCCGCTGAACAAAGGAATTTTAACCGGAAAGTTCAACGCTGACTCTGATTTTCCGGAAGACGATATCCGTCACGGGTTGAACTTTAAGGAGGGGCTGCCAGCTCAACGGCTGAAACAGGTGGCCGAATTACGGGATGTGCTGACCTCGCGAGGGCACACCCTGGCCCAGGCCGCATTGGCTTACATCTGGGCGCTGGATGAACGCATGGTGCCCATCCCTGGCTTCAAAACAGTGCAACAGGTGGAGGAAAATTCAAATGCCATGCAGCTGGGACCTTTGAGCGGGAAACAAATGGAGCAAATCGCCGAAATCCTGGCGAACGAATAATCCCCAGGATCGAGTCTGCAACCTGCAAAGGATGGAACCCTCTTGAACGCTTTCGAAGAACTTTTCACCGGCCTGGATGGTGGCAAGGTATTGGATGTCGCCACAGGAGAAGGCGGGTATATCAACATCTTGAAGCGTTATCTGAAGAGCTTCTCCATCATTCTGGGAGTTGATACGAGTGCCAGGGTGTTGGCTGCCGCCCAAAACAGCCATAAAAATCCCCCAATCCAATTCGTGCAGATGAACGCTGAACAGCTCGGATTCAGGAGCGGGGAATTTGACACGGTCAACATCTCCGCTTCCCTCCATCATTTAGAGAATGTCTCCCGGGTGCTCGCGGAAATGGTGCGTACTTTGAGACCAGGCGGCAAATTCATCCTCACTGAGATGCACCGCGACGGAACGACCGGAGCCCAATTCAACGCCATCCGCGTCCATCACTGGGCTGCCGCAGTTGATTCGAGCCTTGGCGGTCTTCATGACCGCACATTCGCGCGTGACGAGCTGCTCAACTTCATCGACGATCTCAACCTGCGCAACATCACGGTACGGGATTTCCCTAATACCGATTCAAATCCAATGGATGTAAAGGCGATCGATTCGATCGAGGTATACCTCGATCGATACCTACAGCGCGCGCAGAAGTCACCAATGAGCGCGTCATTGATCCAGCAAGGTCGGGCATTAAAGGATTCACTTCGTGAAACAGGTTTGCACAGAGAACCCGTACTACTCCTGGTCGCGGAAAAAACTTAGCCACCAAGCCGATGGATAATCACTCCTATTCGCGTAAAGGAGGCGATCTTTACGCTCAAATCCACCGCAGGACTGCGGTTTTCGCCTGTATAATTCAAACAAAGCTTTATCGTACTCCTCACATTTATTGATATAGTTGGACTACAAATTCCCTTTCCACAGGAGGCTCACATTGACCGAAAACATCACTCAGGGAAACTTTCCAACTCAGGCGCAGGTGGTCGTCATCGGCGGCGGCGTGATCGGCTGCAGCGTTGCTTACCACCTGACAAAGCTGGGCTGGCAGGATGTGCTGCTTTTAGAACGCTCTAAGCTGACCTCAGGCACGACCTGGCACGCCGCCGGGCTCATCGTCAGTGGGGGTTTTGGCACAGAAACCACCATCAACATGGCTAAATATACCCGGGAGCTGTATACCCGACTTGGCAAGGAGACCGGACAGGATACTGGTTTTTCCCCAGTCGGTTACCTGGAAGTCGCCAGCAATGCTGAACGGGTGGAGGGATTACGCCGACAGGCAGATTTCGCCCGCGGGTACGGCATCGATGTTGAACAAATCTCCCCCGCTGAAGTCAAGAAATTATGGCCGCTCATGTACACCGACGACCTCCTGGCGGGTTTCTTCAACCCGCTGGATGGAGTAGCCAGTCCAGTCGACACCACGATGGCCCTGTCGAAGGGAGCCAGGATGGGTGGAGCCCGGATCCTGGAAGAGACCAGGGTCACCGGCATACTCAAAGAGAAAGGCCGCGTCACCGGTGTGGTTACCGATCAAGGAACCATCGCTGCAGAGTACGTGGTTAACTGCTGCGGCATTTGGTCCCGCGAAGTGGGTAAGATGGCCGGTGTGAACGTCCCCCTGCACGCCTCCGAGCACTACTACCTGGTCACCGAGCCGATCGAAGGCGTACACCCAGGCCTACCTGTCGTCGAGGATCCTGAGCTGTACCTTTATCTGCGTGAGGAGACTGGCGGGTTAATGGTGGGCATGTTCGAGCCAGAGGCAAAGCCCTGGGGAATGAACGGTATACCGGAGGATTTCAGTTTTGGTGAGATTCCTCCAGATTGGGAACACCTGATGCCCTACCTGGAACGTGCGATGAAGCGTATCCCCATCGCCAAAGAAGCTGGCGTGCACCTGCTGTTCTGCGGTCCGGAGAGTTTCACCCCTGACATGAGCCCGATGATGGGAGAAGCCCCAGAATTAAAGAACTTCTACGTTGCGGCTGGCTTCAATTCATTGGGTATCCTGCTGGGCGGCGGTGTTGGACAGGTGATCGCCCAATGGATCTTGGATGGCTATCCCCCTGTTGATATCAGCGAGATCAATATCGAGCGCATGTCGCCCTTCCGCAATAATCCCAAATACCTGTATGACCGCACAGTGGAAATGCTGGGCTGGCAGTATGCAGAGGGCTGGTCAAACCTGCATTTTGAATCTGCTCGCGGGGCACGCAGAACCCCTTTCCATGACCGGCTGGCAGAAGCAGGTGCCATGTTTGGTGAGTCAGATGGTTGGGAGTATGCCGATTGGTATGCCCCATCCGGTGTGAAACCCCATGTAGATTACTCCTGGAAACGCCAGAACTGGTTCAGCTACAACGCAGCCGAACATAAGGCCGCTCGGGAAGGAGTGATCGTCATGGATCTAACTCCCATGTCGAAGTTCCACGTCCAGGGACGGGATGCACAGAAAGTGCTCAACTATATCTCGGCCAGGGATGTGGATGTGGAAGTTGGTCGCTGTGTGTACACCACCTGGCTCAATGAGCGCGGCACGATCGAAGCCGATCTCACCGTCGCCCGGTTAGCTGAAGATCGCTATCAGGTGGTCAGCTCGTGGTCGATCCATACAAACGTGTTGACCTGGTTGAAGAGGCACATTCCTGAGGACGCCCACGTCACGGTAACTGATTTGACCTCCGCCTATTCTTTGCTCAACATCCAGGGTCCGAAATCTCGGCAGTTATTGAGCAAGCTTACCTCGGCTGACATGTCCAACCAGATTTTTCCATATTTGACCATAAAGGAGATCGATATCGGCTACGCTCTTGTCAATGCCCTGCGCATCACCTACCTGGGTGAGCTGGGCTGGGAATTGTATATCCCCAGCGAGTTCTCCTTGCACGTATACGACTTCCTGTTGGAAAATGGAGTCGAGGTTGGTCTGAAACATGCCGGGCTGCACACCCTTGAGACGCTGAGGATGGAAAAAGCTTACCGGGATTACGGCCACGATATCGATAATCTCGATACACCCCTCGAGGTCGGCCTAGGTTTCACTGTTGACCCCAACAAGTCAGTAGATTTCATCGGGAAGGAGGCCTTCCTGAAACAGAAAGAATCCGGTCTCCTAAAACGGCGGTTAGTACAATTCCTGCTGGAGGATCCTGAACCCCTGCTGCACGGCGGTGAACCGATCTATCGGGATGGCGTCCGCGTTGGTGATATTCATTCCGGCAACTATGGGCATACGCTGGGTGGGGCTGTTGGACTGGGTCCAGTCAGGTATGCAGGAGGTGTGACAAAGGAATACCTCCAGGAGGGGCAGTTCGAGATTGAAGTGGTCGGCGTTCGCTACCCGACAAAAGCCTCCTTGCGCCCAATGTATGATCCAAAAAACGAGAAGGTGAAACGTTAACCAGCTGTTGGTTACTTATTCATCAATATCTCTTGGTGAAGACAATTTGTCAGACAACTAAAATTCGCGGTAGAATCCGAGTTTAAATCCACCGGTTATCATTAACCGGAAAATTTTTTCGGAGGCAAAAATCATGAGTGATGTACCTGTTCAATTAATTGTGGCCGCTTTTCAGGATGAAAAATCTGCTGACATGGCCCTGAAAGAGCTCAAACAAGCCAAAAAGGAACGCCTGATCGGCATCCAGAACGCGGCCGTACTGCGCAAAGATCAGAAGGGCAAGCTGCATATCAAGGAAACTGCTGACATGGGCGGCGGAAGAGGCGCGGCACTAGGTGGTGTGGCTGGAGCTGCGATCGGCCTTATTGCTGGACCCGCACTGCTGGTGCCAGCCGCGGTGGGTGCATTGGTCGGAGGCTTGGCTGCCAAGCTGCGCGACAGCGGCTTCTCGGATGAACGCTTGAAGACCATTGGTGAAGGCCTTGAACCGGGTTCTTCAGCCATCATCGCCATCGTTGAGCACAAGTGGGTCGCAGAAGTCGAGAAAGAGATGCAGGAAGCCGGAGCTGATTTATTCACTGAGGCCTTAAGCGCAGATATCGCTGGTCAGCTCGAATCGGGTCATGAGGTAGCTTACACCGCATTGTCTACCCAGGAAGGTTATGCAGTCAGTCGCGTTGCTGGCGGGGAGGACCAGGTCGAGGGTAGTTCGCTGGTTGTAGATGAAAGCGGCGCCTACGGCAGCCGTTACCTGGCAACCGAGGAAGGTTTTGCCGTTGAGAGGATGGCCGTCACCGATGAAGGTGTGGTTGATGAAGTCCTTGCTGCCGATGATGAAAAGGTCGTTTACGGCGCGACGGTTGCCACCGATGAAGGCGTCGTCACTGCAGCAGCAGTAGGTAAATTGGAAGAAGGGGAAGAAGAAACCGAGGAAGAAGAAGAGGATAATTAGTTGGCTTGCTAAACCTGTCATGGCTTCCCCATGACAGGTTTTTTTTAATAAGGAGAATAATATGCCAGGCAGAAGACAAAGGAGGCGTGAAGAGCGCCAAACATTCGGGCGCGGTGGCTCAGCAACTCGCTACCAGATGCGCCAAAAGATGTTCGCCCTCGGACAGGATTTCTACATTGAAAACGAGCAAGGTCAGAAAGTATTTAAGGTGGATGGCAAGGTGCTCCGCGTTCGCGATACGCTCTACTTCAGGGATACAAAAGGGAATGAACTCTGTAAGTTGCAACAAAAAGTAGCCCGCATTAAAGACAGTATGGAGATTGAAGGTCCAGATGGGAAGAGGCTGGCAATGGTCAAGCAGGCCATCATCTCTCCGGTTCGGGATCGTTGGACTGTCAAGATTGGAAATGGGCCTGACCTGGAAGTGCAGGGAAATATCTTGGACCACGAATACAATATTGAGGAAGGACGCACCAAAATAGCCGAAGTATCCAAGAAATGGTTCCGGGTGCGCGATTCATATGGCGTTGAAGTCGCTCCAGGACAGGAGGATATCCTCATCCTGGCCACAACCGTGGCAATTGACATGATGGCGCACGCAGGAAGATAAATCGCATTGCTTAATCATCAATAGAAATGGAGATTTGAGATGACACTCAAAGAATACAAACCTGGAACGACTTTTCCAGGTGTCATTGGCCGCACGGTTGCCGAATCGGAACCCGCCTGGCCGCAGCCCACTCGCGCTAAAGAAGGCTCGCCAAACGTGATCTTTTTCATTCTGGATGATGTTGGCTACGGCCAGATGTCGGCCTTTGGCGGGTTGGTGAACACTCCCAATATCGACCGGTTAGTAGAGAATGGTTTGCGTTACACCAACATGCACACCACTGCTCTCTGTTCGCCAACCCGATCCTGCGTGCTGACCGGACGCAACCACCACTCAAATGGTGTGGCTTCCATCATGGAGACGGCCACCGGCTTTCCCGGTTACGATTCACGCATGCCTTTTCAGAACGGAATGCTGTCCGAAATGCTCTTGGAACACGGCTACAACACATTCTGCACCGGCAAATGGCACCTAGCGCCTGCTGAGGAGAGCACTCCCGCTGGGCCTTTCCACCGTTGGCCTTTAGGGCGTGGTTTCGAACGCTACTACGGCTTCCTGGGCGGAGAGACCAACCAGTGGTTCCCTGACCTGACCTACGACAACCACTCGGTTCCCCAACCCAAATCGGTTGAAGAGGGCTACCACCTGGATGAAGACCTGGTCGATAACGCCATCAAGTTCATCCTCGATGCGCATGTTATCGCCCCAGATAAACCTTTCTTTCTCTATCATGCCCCTGGCTGCGCCCATGCCCCGCACCAGGTGGCTTCGGAGTGGATCGAGAAGTACAAAGGAAAATTCGATATGGGTTGGGATGAGTACCGCAAGGTTGTCTTCGCCCGGCAGAAGGAATTGGGCATATTCCCTGCAGATGCTGAGTTATCCCCTCGCGATCCCGATGTGCCCGAGTGGAATACTCTGAGCGACGAGCAGAAGAAACTCTATGCTCATTTCATGGAGGTCTTCGCTGGATTCCTGGAGCATTGCGATCACCAATTTGGCCGCATACTTGACACCCTGGAAATGATAGGTGAGCTGGACAATACCCTGATCATGGTCATGCCAGATAATGGGGCTAGCTCAGAGGGAGGCGTCAATGGCGCCTTCAATGAGATGAGCAGCTTCAACTATTACTGGGAGACGTTAGAGGATATCCTACCTCGCATGGATGAGATTGGTGGTCCTGCCTCCTATAATCACTATCCCTGGGGCTGGTCCTGGGCTGGTAACACACCCTTCCGCCGTTGGAAGAAAGAAGTCTACCGCGGCGGCTGCACGGATAATTTGATCGTCTCCTGGCCGAAGGGTATTAAGGCTAGGGATGAGAACCGTCATCAGTATGCTCATGCGATCGACATGGTACCCACTGTGTTAGATGTGTTGGGCATCGAACCGCCCGAAAGCATCCGCGGCGTGGCCCAATCCCCCCTGGAGGGCGTCAGTTTCGCCGATTCATTTGATGATGGCAGTGAACCCACCCAGCACCACACACAGTACTTTGAGATGTTCGCCTGCCGGGCGATAGATCATGATGGCTGGCGGGCGGTATGCGGTTGGCCGGGACCTAGCTACGCTGAAGGCGCTGAAAAAGGTCGCAATTTCGGTGATGAAATCACAGCTGAAATCTTGGACGATTTGGACGCCAACAGCTGGGAACTGTACCACATCGCGGATGATCCCGCTGAAGTTCATAACCTGGCCGACGAGAATCCCGATAAGCTGCGCGAAATGATCGCGCGTTGGTACGTCGAGGCCGGAAAATATCAGGTCTTACCTTTGGATGGCACGCTTATGCAGCGTTTTGCAACCGAGCGTCCACAGGTCGCCAAACCCAGGAACAGTTACACCTTTTACCCCGACCTGTCCGTGGTGCACCCCCAAGTTGCACCGCTGGTCTTCAACCGGCCGCACAGCATCACCGCCGAGGTCGAGATACCGGTAGGCGGCGCTGAAGGCATACTCCTGGCTCAGGGCGGCGTATCTGGAGGTTATGTCTTCTACATCAAGGATGACAAACTGATATACATTCACAATTACCTTGGATTAGAAGAATTCAAAGTGACCTCTTCGGTGAATGTACCCGAGGGACAAAGCACACTGCGCTATGAGTTCGAACCCACCGGCCTTCCCGACATTCGCAACGGTCGCGGCGCTCCCGGGCGTGGTCAGCTGTATATCAATGGCGAGCTGGTAGGCAACACCCAGTTCCCAACTTCTACGCCTATCTTGTTCGGAATTGAGGGCTTGAGCTGCGGTTATGACTTCGGTGAAGCGGTGACACACGATTATCATGCACCATTTACCTTTTCTGGAACGATCAAGCATGTAACCGTCGATATGTCTGGGGATCTCATTGTTGACGACGAATCAACGATGAGACGCTTGGTTGCACAACAATAGTCACTACGGTAAACTCATGGGCCTGGCGGGTTTACTCACCTGCCGGGCCCATGTTATGATTAACAACAGGTTTCATCGATATGCCGGACTGTTTTCAGGAGGGCAGACAAATGAAGACATACCTTTACATCATATGTGCGCTTTTCATGGGGGTAATTCTAGCCGCTTGTGGC
>JBFFEL010000147.1:0-8795 GCA_041558875.1 Anaerolineales bacterium | reverse complement strand
TGGCACATTGAGTGTAGCCCTGTCTCCCGTGAGGTGGCACTTATGCCCCGCAGCAAGTGCAGGAGAAAAAATTAGTTGGACAGATCCTCCCAACCCGGAATGTCGGGGCTATACCTGAACCGGTTCAGGATGGGATCGAGGGAAAGGTTCTCCCTGACGATGAAAGGAGATACTCCGCCTTGCTCAGCATGACAATTAATAGTTTGTAGACAGCCCCATCCGCATACCTCTATCGCCGCGGTGAATCCGCTCCGCTTACGCCTTTCCCCCTTACCCTCCTGCTTTTTTGGCGCGCGCTAAATCATATTGAGCCCCTAATTGGGTAAATAACTCTACTGCCTCAATTAAATATTTCTCCCTATTCGGATCTCCTTGGGAAAGATGTTGCCCAAGTTCTAAGCTAGCTAAGCCCTGCTCGTACGGCATACCCAGGCGTTCAGCATAGGAACGACTATTTCGCCACGCAGCAATTGCTTTTTTGGGATTTTCCTTCAGCCTGTAGTAATGCCCGAAATAATAATAAGCTGTTGGTGCTCCGATCGGAAATATTCGGCTAAATCGCTGGAGTTCCTTACAGGTTTGACGCAGATTATTCAGCGCAGAATCCCTCTGTTCCTGCAGGTGATGATCAGCTGCTGTTCTCTCGAAGAGCTTTACGGATACTTCTGCAATGCCGGCAAAGCCCACGAAAGCGGAGTAAAGGTTTGGTGAGGACTGACCAAGTTTAACTAAGGCCGTATCGGCCGCGTTGAACCCGGCCTCCAAATTACCTTGGCGAGCATATGTCAAAGCAAGCTTTCCGTATATATTGAATTCTGCTGAAAGATCCTCATTATCAGCCAATATATCCAGCGCATTCTTCACCAAGTTTAGAGATTGATTGGTTCTCCCTTGCCGAAATGCGATCTCGGCAGCCCAGCCCAGAGCCCATACTTCTTGCAGCCGATTTTTCCGCTCTTGTGCTGATCGCGTTAGCAGCTTAAATACATTTTGAGCTTTTGAATAGTAACCTTCAAGAATATTATATATACCCACAATGGTCATGGTTTCGCCCCAGTGGCGAAGATCCCCCAATTCAGCGAAGATTTTTAACGCCTTCTCCAACTCAGGCTTCGCATCAGCCCATTGCCCGATTCCTTGCCGATAAATGCTTGTCGCCATAGCAACATAGGCAATTGTAGCTGGCGTTCCTACTTGCTCGGCGACATCGACTGCACGCTGAGAATAAATCTCTGCCAGGAATCTGAGCGGGATTAATCCTGCCCCAACCGTCATATCGGCATAAGCTGCGGCCAATTCAGGGGATGTTCCTGCCCTTTCCGCCAAATTCAAGCTACGCAAGCCACTGTATACCGCTCGCGTCCTTTCGTTTGACAGATACTGAATTGTTCCCAACTGAGCATAGATGCGAACCGCCTCAAGTAGAGTTCGACGTTCGGAGGCAGAGACCTTCCTGACGAAAATAGCCGGTCCGATCCGATGAAGGATCTGCAACATCAACTGCCTGGTAAGACCAGCGGCAAGCTTGAAAAACGTAACTGGCAGGGTTCTATCCAGTAAGGAGAGCGCTTTCGAAAGCTGGTTTCGGCCCAACGATAGATTCCCCGAACCGATGAATGCCAATCCCAAGCGACTATGGATCCGAGCCTGATTTAACTGGCTAAATTCCAAATCTTCACTCGTTCCAAAGGATTCTGGCTTTACTTCAAGCATTAATACCAATGCCTTGCTTAAGTGATCAATTGCTTCCTGATATGCAAATTGCCTCAACGCTCGTTCCCCAGCAATCTGCAGGAATTGAGCGGTTTTTGCTTTGTTTCCAACTTTCTCGTAATGGTTTACAAGGGAAACGGCGATCTCGTCAAGATGTCCTTGATATATTTCCTCTAATTGTTCAGCAATGCGTTCGTGCAGCAGAAGTTTCTCTGCCTCACCAAGCTGTTTGTATATATAACTTTGATAGATTAAGTGTGTGAATTGAAAACGCGAGAATCGCTGGCTGCCAATATAATATTCACCTATTTCACGCACCAAATGATGTCGTTTGACCAGCTCCTGGGACAGGTCTCTCAGGATCACTCGCTTGTCGATTTTCTGAACAGCAGTAATTACCTCCAGAGTGAAAGTTTCTCCTTCTACGCTCGCCACATCGAGTAATTCTCGAAGAGGTTCTTCCAACCGGTTCACTCTCTCAGCGATTATCCCTTCTAATTGAGCCGGTATTGTGGTCCAATCCAGTTGTGCGCCGATGGTCCACTTACCATATTCATCCTGGATCAAATCACCGCGTTCTTGCACACTGCGGAGCAATTCTATGGTAAATAAAGCATGACCATGAGTATGCTCGTAAAGGGATTGGCGAAATTCTCTCCCTAATTGATTTGGTTCCAAATCCAGGTAATTGTCAACGAATATGCGATTTTCTTCGGCAGAGATATCATCTAAGTCGATAACAATATCACCAAAAAGGCGCTTAAACTCATAGATGATGGTCTCCAATGGATGGCGGGCGTTATCACGACCCTGGGCGACATCATGAGACCGATAAACGCCAACAATAAGAATGCGGCTGCCTCCCACTCGTCGTCCTAAATGGAAGAGCAATCCTAAAGAGGCCGCATCCGCCCACTGCAGGTCATCCAAAATGAGTATTAGGGGATTTCTCGTAGATACTGCCTGGAACACAGAGACACATTGTTCAAAAAGTTGAGATTGCTGCATCTCCTGTCCATAGACCTGAGGACGATTACTTAAAACATTAATTCTTTCAATCAAATGCACTGCATTTGGATCAGATCCTGCGATGCGCGCTGTGAGACCTTCATCAACCACAATACGTCCCATTAGATCTGGACCATGCCTGACAACAGCCTCCACAGTGGTGGGCATCAACTCCCACAAGCGCTTAGCAGCAGTGCGGCTGAGATCACCTGCAGCCCAATTAACTTCAACATCGCCTGTTAACATAGAGAATATATCTTGAAAAGGTAGAAAGGGATGTCCTATCCCAGAATAAGCATTGCAATTACCCCAGGCGAAGATTAAATCGGAATTTGAACTCTGTGCTTGATGAGCAAATGCCTGCACCAGGGCTGTCTTTCCACTTCCAGCTTCACCGCTTATAAAAACTACTCTTCCCTCACCAATCCTTACTTGCTCGAGGAAATTACCAAGTTGATCCAACTCTTGTCGGCGACGGATAAATTTTTCAGCCTTCAATTCAATTTGATCTTGCAACTCATCTAAGAAAGCCGGGTAGTACGGAATAATCTTAGTTTCGGAAGTTGAAGGTTGGGCAGGGTCAACAGTTTTGGGTTTTGTTTCGGGCAATGGGATTCCAGAAACCTGAATTTCTACCAGCATTTCTAACACTTCAGCGGCGGAAGCCGGGCGATCTTGTGGTGATTTTTCCAATAAACGCAAGATCAAGGTATCTAATGAAGAAGGAATTTCAGGGTTATATTCGCGCGGTGAGACGACGGAGCCATGCAGATGCTGATTGATCAAAGCCATAACATTATCGCCTGTGAAAGGCAGCTGTCCAGCAACAAGCTCATACAACATCACACCGAGGGAATAAAGGTCCGCGCGTTGGTCAACTTCCTGACCCAGCGCCTGTTCAGGAGAAAGATAGAACAAGCTACCTGAGATCACCTCATCTTCGGAAAATGTGGTCACTTTTGAATATGCCACGCTGAAATCCATCAATTTTGCCTTGCCATCAGGCATGATAATGACATTTTCTGGTTTTACATCGCGGTGGATAATACCATTTTCATGGGCATGTTCAAGGGCAGCACATATTTGACGGATGATGAACAGGCTCTCTTCGAGATCGATCGGATGGTGATCACGCAGAGATCGCCCAACAACCAATTCTTCCACGATAAATGGAGAATCGTTGATCTCTCCTGCATCAAAAACTACCACAATGTTGGGATGATTGAGCCTGGCAATAGCTTTAGCCTCGCGCAGTAAGCGAGCGCGGGTTTTATCCCCCAAACTGGCTTTATTGACTACTTTGACCGCAACATCTCGGTCCAGAAGGCTATCATGAGCACGATATACCGTACCAACACCCCCTTGACCAATTTCTTCCTTTAGTTGGTAGCGATCAGTAATTAAACTATCGGACATTTTAACCCGATGAGAAAAATAAATTTAAAATTAAGCTTGATTTGTTATCTCTATGACGATTGGAAAATGGATCTGGCCAGTAAAAGATGATCCAATTTAATCCAATCACACTCCAATAATGTGAAGATTTGATTATCAGGGGGAATATGAAATCCGGATTGTTGTTTCCAATTATACAATAGTCGTAACTGCGCAGGCTACAGTTGCTGACCGAGCATGAATAATAAAAGGAGGTACAAAAGGCGATCCCACCAAAGTCAGTACACCCTGCTTGTGGCTGCGAAGATGATCCAGTACGTTCCTCGCCGGGCTTTGCACTCCGCCTAAATCTTGCCCAGCAAGGCAGGGATCTTGTTGACGGTATAGAGCATTTGTTCTAAAGTCTGGAGAGGAAGGGCAGAGGGCTGAATGGGAGAAGAGAAAAATACGTTGATGCTGCTGGAGCTCATATTTGTGGAAGGGGCCGAGGTGGTCCAACATGGGGCCTCGGAAAGGCTTATTCTATGGGCACGAGCTTACGACGAGTGGATGGAAGAGCAGGGAAGAAGTGGAGATGGGTGAGGGAGGCCGGGGAGCAAGGTCAAGTCCTGAAATACGTTTATAGAAAATATTTGGTATTGGGTGATACAAAATCAGTTTCAGGTATGGTCACAGGCGGAACATCAAGATAGAAACCAAAATAAACATCATGCGGGACAGCCACACTAAAAGTAAAAGGAGGGCGGTCGGTGTTGTAATTGTGAATAGCTTCTATGGCAGCGAGAAAACCCGCCCCTCAGACCCTCACCGTCAGCTCGAAACCACCTTCGAAGGGGATTGTCATCGTGCGCAGCTGGTTGCGCGGGTCATTGACGAATACGAAGTACTCATCGTACATCTCGGCGCTTGCAATGGTGTTGTCGCAGACCACGATCGCACCCTGGCGGAGACTCGGTGAGACCAGTTCCAGAGCCGATCTGGCTACCTCCCAAATATCAATCAGCATGAAATCGACCGGACCGTCAATATCCTCCAGGGTCTCCCTCAGGTCGCCTTCACGCAGCTCGATGAATTCGCTCAGTCCGGCCCGCTCGAAATTCGCCCGGGCGATCTCCGCCTTCTTTGGCTCGAACTCCGTACCAATCACCAGCCCGTCTTTGACCCGGTTGTCACGCAGCGCGGCCGCCAGGTAGAGGGTCGAGATCCCGTATGAAGTTCCAGCTTCGACGATGCGTCTCGCTCCCAAGGAACGGCACAGCAGGTAGCAGAATTCTGCCTTATCCCGATCCAGCGCCACCAGCTTGTCCGCCAGGAAACGATGCGTGTCTTCGTCGTAAATTTCCGCTTTGCCGCTTCCACTCTCTTGGGTTCTGCGCGCAAAATAAGCCTCAGTTTCATCGACCTGTGCATCGCTCTGCGCATGCAGCTGATCAAGCAGCGCTTCCAATTCCGGATCATTCAGTGGGGAGGGCATATCTCGCTTCTCCATTTATTAGTTCACTTACATGGAAATCAATTGTGATCGTTGGTTTTGGCTATTGTTTGCTACGCTTTCAAGGCCTGCTCAATATCTGCGAGAAGATCTTCCGTTGCTTCTATGCCAACTGATAGGCGGATCAAGTTATCACCGATTCCCAGTGCATGCCGGTCCTCAGAGGACATGCCTGAGTGGGAAGTGGTTACTGGTCGGGTGATGAGTGTTTCCACCCCGCCGAGACTTGGCGCCTCGGTGGGTAAGGTCATGTTTTGGACAAAACGCTGCGCGATACCAACATCACCTTTCAATTCAAAACTCAGCATTGCGCTGAAGCCATCAAATAGTTCTCTAGCACGCTCGTGATGGGGATGGCTTTTGAGACCCGGATAATTTACTTTTTTGGTCATTGGGTGATCTTCCAGGAACTTGGCAATCTCCAGTGCACTCTCACTCTGGTATTTCATCCTGACTGCCATCGTTTTTATCCCACGCTGAAGGAGAAAGCAAGCGTGCGGATCGAGAGAGCCGCCGAGGTGGTTGAGCTTGTGGGTGATCTTTTCAATCAAGTCAGCCTGGCCGATGACCACCCCAGCCACAATATCCGAATGACCGTTGAGATATTTTGTGCAGCTGTGGATCGAGAGGTCAAATCCCCATTCAGGAGGCCGGAAATTGATCGGGCTGGCAAAAGTGTTGTCGATCAATGAAATTAGACCATGCTCCCTGGCAAATTTAACCACGGCTTTGAGATCGGCAACCTGCATTAAAGGGTTGGTCATCGTTTCGACGTAAATGGCTTTCGTGTTGGGGCGTAATTTGAGCTCCCAGGAATCTGGATCGTCACCACTTATGAAATCATACGAAATTCCGAACGACGGAAAATCCTTGGTGATGAGATCGTGCGTACCGCCATAAAGACAATCCTGGGCTAACAAGTGATCGCCAGCTGAGAGGACGGTCAACAGGGCTGTTGAAATCGCGGCCATGCCGCTGGCGGTCACCAGCGCGGTTTCGGCATTCTCCAGCGAGGCCAGTTTTTGATGCAGGGCAACATGGTTTGGCGTGTTATTCAGGCGGATATATTTGAGATCGTGATAGCTGCCCTGACCGGTGTATTCAAAGGTGGCGGATTGAAATATCGGCATGCTGACTGCACCGTTGATGAGCGGTTCGGGCTCACCGGCATGGACCAGCTTGGTCTCGAGGTGTTTGTAAACTTTGCTCATGAAGGAACCCTCCTTATTGGTTCGCCAGCCATAAAGAATTTCTAAGGACTATTTATTTTTCGAAGGCTTTGTTTGCCGATGATCCTCCTTATGGCGGGTTTATATCTATTAAATATTTGATCCAAAATTCCCGCTTAGATAAATTATACAAGAAACCGGATTGGTAAAACCAAGGTTAAAGGTCTTCCCAGCTCAAATATTTTGAACAGCCATACCTTATTTAACTCAAAACTGCTCTTCTCGAGCAGTCAGGTCGCTCAATTGTTTGACTTACCCCAGGTCGATGAAGACATCACGGGCTGGGACCTCTCCTTCCCAATCTCTTCTGAGGATCGATTGGGTATTTTCGGCATGGACATCCTGGTCTTAAGTATGTAACTGTAAAATGAATTTTGTTTGAATCTGGCTGATAATAACTAATATCCAGTATCTAATATCACACACCAGATACCAGCCTATCTTACCTGGATGGAGCCCCAATGCCACAGGGCAATTATTTGGGAAATCAATCCTTGGTATAATCCTCGGAGATTGGAGAGGTGCCAGAGTGGACGATTGGGGCGGTCTCGAAAACCGTTGTGGTCTTAGGGCCACCGTGGGTTCGAATCCCACCCTCTCCGCAGGTCGTAAAAAATCCCTGGTGACGGAAGTCACTCATTATCGCAGACTGCAGCCAGTTTAGTGATCGGTCTGTCGAAGAGTAAAGGGTTTACAACTGGCGTAGTCTCCACGCCCGAGATCGCTCAGTGATATCTGGGCGATCTTAACTTTTAAACGATTATCCATCTTTGGATACACTCCTCGATGCTGGTCAAAGTATTGTGGGACACCGGGAAACAGATTTCGACTACGACTGCCGTGTGTCCCTAAGGTCTTATAACCTTCAGAATTAACGTCAGTTTTACAAAGCTCCCTACCTAGTGGTAATGATCAGGGGCAGATTTCAGCTACGCTTGGGTTGGTTGAGTGGTTTTTCTATGCTCCGCTTTGCGGAGTGGAGAAACTAGAAGAATGGGGATTGGGTTTGTTAAAGATTAGATTTGGTGTTCGAATCTTCTTCGGTGGTAACCAGTATCTCGAACTGGTTCGAATCTAATACCCAGTCTTCGAGGGGCAGGTCAAACCGACATCTCCCTCCATATCACTAATGCTCTTTTCTTCCTTTCAGTGCTCTATCCAATAGCAATGTTCGCTCTCTAAGCGCAATCTATCGAGAATTAAGAATAATAGTTCATAAACCGGTCAGGCTTTCACCCGCTTCTTGGAGAAATAAAAGGTCTGGCAAATTTGCCCGCATCCAATAATTGAAAGAATATAGTGTCAACTTCATTGACGTAAAATCACTAGAGTGATAAAATAAAACAAAAGATTGAACAATCGTTCAAATGTTAAAGGAGAATTTCTATGAATCCTGTATTCCTCGATGAACACACCGCAGCCCATATAGCCGAACTATTTCGTTCCTTTAGTGACACCAGCCGTGTTCGCATCATTTATGCCATCCTGGACCAGGAGATGAATACTTCAGGTCTTGCGGAATTGATCGGCTTAACCCAATCAGCAGTTTCCCATCATTTGCGCGGTCTCCGCCAAATGAATATCGTTCAGGCACGCCGGGAAGGCAAAGAAGTCTTTTACAGCGTTAGCGATCCGCATATTGTGGCGTTATTCCAACAGGGCGTTGAGCATGTAAGGGAGAAAAGAATTCGATGAACAAGCTCGTAGAGCAGTTGGTCTGTACAAAATAAAGCATAACCAGGAACAAAATGAACGTAACGACCTTAGCTCAGGATATCGATATCTATCGAAAACGTGTGCCTCTGGCTGGTTTAACTGCTAGGGAAATCGTAGAGCATCGCGCCCAATTCGGCGAAAACCGTTTGCCCATAGAAAAAGGAGTTTCTGCCTGGACGATTCTGTTTAACCAACTTATAAGCCCACTGGTATACATCATCTTGACTGCAGCAGGGATATCA
>JBFFEL010000146.1:0-9330 GCA_041558875.1 Anaerolineales bacterium | reverse complement strand
TTTGCGGGTTAAGCGCTTCCCCGAAATTTGACAGCTCATACTCCCCTGGTCGAGGGGAAAATTGTCCGCTCATAAACAACGATATCATGAGCAGGCCAAATCCGACCGCATACATCAATACCGGATTCTGGGTGTAGAGAAATCCAGCAGCAATCGGCGCCAGGATAATTGCAGAAGCCCCGACCGTTTCAGCAAAACCATAAGCCAAGCCCATCTTGGCAGATGGCACTAATTCGCGCACCTGCGCCATGCCGAGGTTGCGGGCAGTCTTGAATCCACCTAGCATGAAGAAACCTAACAGATACCAACCCAGACCACTGGCCCACCATAGGATCAACGTAAACACGACCACCGCGGCCTGACCTAGAAGGAAACCTGTCAGGGCAGGCAAAGATCCAAGCACCAGGTTTAACACCACGACACCGACGCTGGATACGGAGAACAACAGGCCAATTTGACTCAGATCATAGCCAACCTGGTTTTGCAGATAATTTGGGGTCAGTGCCTGGGGGAGATACATGGCGAAGACGGACAAGAAAATGACGCCCATATAAACCATGTAGCGGGGGGAGGAAAGCCACCGGTACCCACCCTCCGCTGGAGCAGTTCGTTCCACGGGTTGCGGGCTGATGAACGAAATTACGATCAGTGAGAGTATAAAAATTACTCCAGCAACAACATATGCTTGCTGCAGCCCAAATTGATCGCCAATCCAACCGCCCAATAATGGACCGATTACCGCACCCAGATTGAATCCAGCAGACATCAAGGTGATCACCCGCCCAACGGACAAGCTGCCCCGGGCAGCGGTTAAATAACTTTGCAAGGGAGACATCACAAACAAAGTCATCCCGTAGATAAACAAGCCGACCACAAAAACGGCCAAAGAAGGAGCAAGCGCCATCACCCAGGCCGCGATTGTACCGGTCGCCCAAGCAGCAACCATCAAAGGTTTGCGCCCAATCCGGTCCGCCAGATAACCAGCCGGGATATGTGAGATCGTCATCGCCAGTCCAAACCCACCTAAGATCGTCCCGATCATGATCGGATCAGCACCCAGCTGTTCCAGGTAAATTGGTTGGAAGTAAATGAATAAGCCCTCGCCCAATCCCCAGGCAAACATCGCGATGCCGAGCAGGATCAAATCACGTTTCATTGTAAACTCGACGATTGTTAACGCAGTACTTGATGGATATTATCGTTGACATGATTTGGGAAATATGTTTAGGCCTGCATGGGCTTAGGATTGTTATGGTATCAAACCCAGGTGTGGATGCTATTTCAACTCCCAAGGATTTTCAATTCACGTGGGAGATCACTGAAACTATACAACCCTTCCTCCGTAATCACCACATCATCTTCAATGCGAACGCCGCCTTTTCCTGGCAGGTAAATCCCAGGTTCGATGGTGAAAGTCATTCCGGGAGTTAGCAGAATTGGATTTCCATCCCGGATGTAGGGTGCTTCATGCCCCTCCATTCCTAAGCCATGCCCCGTTCGATGGGTGAAATAATCACCATATCCAGCCGCTTCTATCACCGCTCTTGCAGCCTGATCTACCTCTTGTGCAGATACACCAGGTCTGGCTTTACTACGGGCAGCTTGGTTGGCCTCCAAAACTATCTGTGCGATTTCCACCATCTCTTGTTGGGGATCTCCAATCGCAAAAGTGCGGGTGAGATCGGAGAAATAGCCTCCCTCATTGGCTCCCCAATCGATGATCAGCAAATCTCCTTTTATCAATTGGCGATCAGTTGGAAAAGCGTGGGGTTTTGCGCTGTTCGGTCCAGAGGCAACGATCGGTGAAAATGGCAGCTGCGGATCCGAACCATAATTTAACAATGCGATCACCAATTTCGCCGCAAGTTCACGTTCTGTTATACCCGGCTTTATTTCAGGCAAGATTGCATCCAGGGCATTCTGCGCAATATCCACCGCCTTTTGCATCCTAGCCTGCTCATATTCATCCTTCTGCATCCGGAGTTGAGCGAGGGCAGCCTCTCCTGACACAAGTGTGAATTCTATGCCAGTACTGTTAAGTAGATCCAACTCCAGCACCCGCAATACTCGCGGCTCAATACCGATTCGGCGTCCAGAGAATCCCGCGGCTTGAATCCCCTCCTTCATGGTAGTTTGCCAGGTTTCCGGATCTTCACCATAAGCAAAAGGTCTTGTCTGGTAAGCCAAGTTAGAGATTTTTCCGGTTTCTAATTCAGGCAGCACGATCACCAGAGGATTTCCTGCCGAAAACAGACCTAATACCGGTCTTTCGCTGAGGTGGAAATGAAGTCCTGTCAGGTAGGTTAAACTGGGACCTGCGTTCAGTGCCATACCCTCCAGCTGAGCAATCTTCATAGCCTGGGATAAGCGCCGTTGCCGCAAGTCATAATCCATACTCGATAATGATGCCGACATATCTCCACCTCGTTGATGGGTTTCAGAAATTATAGCCTTAACCAACCAGATAGGGAGGAGTCTCCCCCAATAATCCCAGATTTTGATACTTGGATTGCGAAAAGGAGCTGTTGCTCACCGGTGTATAATTATTCCAAGATGATCGATCTACCGCTTTTCCCTCTGCATACTGTTCTGTTCCCTGGCATGGCCCTGCCCCTGCATATTTTCGAATCACGCTACAAAAAAATGATCAAATTATGTCTGGAAAAGGATAAACAATTCGGCGTGGTACTGATACGTCAAGGCAGCGAAGCATTGGGTCCTCTGCCAGAACCGCATCTCATTGGCTGCACTGCCCGCATTTTAGACGTTCATCCACTAGATGAAGGACGGATTAATCTGACCACGATCGGCGAGGACCGCTTTCATATCAAAGATGTGAATGACCAAGCACCCTATCTTGTCGGTCAAGTGGAGCTTTACCCTTTTGAAGAGGGTGATCCGGAGAAACTGAAAACTGCCGCCAGACGAATTGCACCCAAGGTTAAGCAGTACATTCAACTGCTCAATGAGATCGAAGATGTAAAAATCGATCAGAGCAGCATGCCGGACGATCCAATTCCACTGGCCAGTTTTGCGGCTACATTGCTGCAAATGCCGCCAGATGAGAAACAGGACTTGTTAGAATCCGATTCTTTCCTGAAATTATTAAAAGCTACGGACAAGTTGTATCTTCGGGAGATTGCTTTTTTAAGAGCTTTCATCGACCAAGGACAGGACAAAGCTCAAAGCAGGATAATAGAGAATTAGAAGTTTCTATCCAGAAGTTTTTTTGAAGATATCCTTACCATTCTCATAGAAAATTTGATGCCTATCGCTCCTTTGTAAGGGAAACGATCTCGAAATCGTCTGAGGAATGGAATCTGGAAAAAATCACCAGTAAATACCAATATCTTAAACTGGGGTTGTCTTATTCAAAATCAGAAAGCTGTAAACCAGCATTTTAGCAGTTGATATTCTCTTGGAAATCATTGATTTAATCCTGTACTATTGATTCTGCCGGAGGAAACTAATTTGTACGCCAAACCATCAAATCACAGATTTCTTATTCCAGTGCTTATTTTTTTTCTGGCATTCCTATTACAAGCCTGTTCTGGAAGTACTACAACCCCCACTGAACAATCCTCAACCCAGGATCGTCAGGGTCAATTGAGGGTAGCCATCCAACCCATCGTACAGACCGATCCCGCTTTCATCTCATCCGACCCAGAGATCATCATCGCCAGCAGCATATACGATTATCTGGTTGATGTGACTCCCCAGAATACCATCGCGCCCCGCTTGGCCCGTGAATGGACCGTCAGCGAGGATGGCAAGACCTACGTCTTTTCGCTCGTCAATAACGCTACCTTCCACGATGACACCCTTTTCACCGCTGAGGATGTTGTGTGGACATTTAACCGCTTACGCGATCCGGAAGTTGATTCACCCACCAAAGATCTCTACAGCAATATCGAGAGCATCGAAGCTAACGATAGATTTGAGGTGACATTTACCTTGAAGGAACCTAACCCTTTCTTTCTCTACGACTTGAGCGACAATCATGCCTTGATCCTTAAAGCTGATACGGAAGACCCGGGTAGTGATTTCATAGGGACTGGTCCCTTCAAACTTGTTTCCTATAATCCCGAAGACCGGCTGGTTGTAGAAGCGAATGAGGATTACTTTTTACCTGATCGACCCAAGCTGGAGGGAGTGGAATTCATTTTCTTCAACGATCAAGTCGCCCAGGCAGAAGCATTACGGAGCGAGCAGGTTGATCTCGTAATGCTGTTATCCGCAGATCTATTCAACACCTTAGTTGGCGAACAAGGGATTATTCCTCTGGAAGCGAAAACGAATAGTTTTGATGTTGTTCGCCTGCGAGCTGACCGTCCACCCGGAGATGACCCTCGCTTGATGCAAGCCTTAAGACTGGCGACTGACCGCCAGGCAATATTTGACTTGGTCTTGCAAGGATACGGTGCCATCGGTAAGGATACTCCAGTTGGGCCAATGTACAGCCAATATTATGGGGAGGATTTGCAGCCACCAGATAGGGACATCGAGGCAGCCCGTCAACTTTTGGCAGATGCGGGTTATCCGGAGGGGATCAGTTTCGAACTCCACACCCCAGACACAGGAAACCGGCCAAATCTGGCAGTAGTGCTAAAAGATCAGTGGTCCGAAGCGGGGATCGATGTTGATGTGATCGTTGAACCAGAGAGTGTTTATTATGGTGAGGATGGCTGGTTGGCAGTGGATTTGGGGATCACTGGCTGGGGCTCCCGGCCATATCCACAGTTCTACCTGGACACCATGCTGGTTTGCGATGCCATTTGGAATGAATCTCATTTCTGTGATCCTGAGTTCGACAGCTTGGCAGGCATCACGGGTACGACGATGAATGAAGACGAACGAGTTGAGGCATACCGCCAAATCCAAGAATTACTCATCGAGCGCGGTCCAATTCTTATTCCCTATTTCTTTTCTCAATTAGGCGCGATCAATGAAGAATTCACAGATTTTCAGATGAAGCCATTTCCTGGGCGTTCCGATCTGTCAACGGTCCGTCTGGCAAAGCAATAATAGTGACCTCAATTCCAGATGCAACACATAGTGGGTCTGGCGTCGCCCCATCCAGGTGGCGGCGCTTGTCTCTATTGCCACGCAAACTCTATTCCCAACCAGAAACCGCAATTGGGACCACGATTACGGTCATCTTCATTCTAGTGGCAATATTCGGTCCTTTGATCGCGCCATACGGCGAAAATGAGATTCTACCCTCAGAAGCGCGGCAACCTCCATCAGCAGAGCATTGGTTCGGCACAGATAACCTGGGCCGAGATGTATTCAGCCGAGTGGTTCTAGGCGCACGAGAGATCTTGATTCTTGCAGGTGTTGGAACTATTCTTGCGGTGATCAGCGGTACGGTTTTCGGTTTGTTGACCGGGTACCGGGGTGGGTGGTTCGACGAAATAACAATGCGCACATTTGACAGTTTGCTCGCTTTGCCGGCTCTACTACTCGCCCTCCTGCTACTCGGCACTGTAGGTCAATCAAAATACAGCGTATTGATTGTGATCATCATCGTTTACACGCCGATTGTGGCGCGCGTGGTGCGTAGTGTCGTGCTGGCAGTAAAACCCAAGGGATTTGTCGAAGCGGCTCGCCTGAGTGGTGAATCACAAGCGCGGATCTTATTTCGTGAGATCTTGCCATCAGTCTTGCCAACATTATCGGTCGAATCTGCTTTGCGCTTCTCTTATGCCATATTCCTGGTAGCTTCGCTGGGATTCCTGGGAGTTGGCGTGCAGCCCCCCAGTCCAAACTGGGGCTTGATGGTTAAGGAAGCCCGTATATACGCAGGATTAATTCCCTGGGCCTTGTTCTTCCCTGCCCTGGCGATATCGCTGGTGGTTATCGGAGTTAATTTAATGGCCGATGGAGTAAAGCGCATCAATGGCGCGCAAGGTGAAAGTTGATGACCAACAAAAACCCTGCTGAGCGGTGTGTGCTGGATATCAAAAACCTGACCGTAGCCTACCAACAAGAGGGACTATTGCTGAATGCAGTTCACGATGTCTCTCTCAACATTCACGCAGGTGAAACTTATGGTCTCGTTGGAGAAAGTGGTTCTGGTAAAACCACCCTCGTATTAGCTGCCATGCGTTACCTGGGAAGCACAGGTACAATTCGCAGAGGTGAAATCCGCCTAGGTGATATTGACCTGATGGAATTGACCAAGGATGAACTGCGCCAGGTATGGGGAAGTAAGATCGCCTTCGTTCCACAAAATCCCCAATCATCTTTAAATCCATCTCTTCGGGTTGGCGATCAGCTGATCGAGGCAATAGATCCCCAGCGTACTCACTCATCACAGGAAGCTGAGATGCGAGCACTTCAGTGGTGTGACAAGGTTAATCTCCCCGATCCAGAACGGATTGCAGAAAGTTACCCCCACCAGATCAGTGGGGGGATGCAGCAGAGAGTCTTGATCGCTATGGCATTATGTACTGATCCTGATTTACTCATTCTGGACGAACCAACTACCAACCTAGATGTCACCACACAGGTAGTTATTTTGAATTTATTAAAAGATCTCATCCGCGAACACGAGGCGGGTGTATTGTACATCACCCACAATTTGGGCGTCATCGCCCAAATCTGCGATCGGGTTGGAGTCATGTATGCCAGCGAGCTCGTTGAAGAAGCCTCCACGCGCGATCTGTTCTCCCGACCGCTGCATCCTTATACCCAGGGATTAATGGACAGCATCCCCCAACTAGGTGATACCCGAGAAAGCATTCAACTGCGGGCGATTTCCGGCCAGATCCCAGTGATCGGTAAAACCCCCTCTGGATGTGTCTTCCGTGACCGCTGTCCCGTAGCAGTCGAAATTTGCTCCACAAGACCTCTACTCTACCCGGCAGGCGAATCCCGGTTCTCACGCTGCCATCGATGGGAGGAGATCATCGAGTCTGAGATCAATATTCACCAGCCCGCTGCGGAGAGAACTCCAGGTCACATCAGTGCTCAGGACGGACCACCAACATTGGAGACGATAGCCTTATCAATTCATTTCCCAACCCGCAGGTCAATGGGTAAAGTCATTCGCCGGCAGCCACCGAAAACAATCCAGGCTGTTAACCAGCTCGACCTGGAAATTTTACCCAGGAGCACTGTTGGCTTAGTCGGCGAGAGCGGCAGCGGGAAGACCACGCTTGCCAGGGGAATTATGGGTTTGGAGACAAAATCAGACGGATCGATCGAATTATTACAGGTACCGCTGCCGGAGAAGCTCTCCCAACGAGATATGGAGACTTTACGACTTCTCCAGATTGTGTTCCAAAATCCCCATGAAGCGCTCAATCCCTATCTGCCCATTGGCGAAGCTTTATCCAGGCCATTAATTCGTTTAGCGGGACTTTCTAAAGAAGAAGCAGCAAAGAGGGTTGGAGAGCTTCTGGAATCAGTCCGTCTATCTGCAGATTATGCAGAGCGGTTTCCCAATCAGTTGAGTGGCGGAGAAATCCAACGAGTAGCTCTCGCCAGGGCCTTTGCTGTGAATCCCGCGCTGCTGATCCTGGACGAACCGATCTCGTCATTAGATGTGTCAGTCCAGGCTGCCATCCTCAACCTAGTAAATAAGCTGCAAAGCGATCAAAAGAACAGCATGCTGTTTATCTCTCATGATCTGGCGATCGTCGCTTATCTGGCCGACCAGATTGCAGTGATCTACCTTGGATCTCTGATGGAGGTCACCAATCCCGAAGTATTGTTCCAACCCCCGCACCATCCCTATACAGAAGCCTTGCTGAGCGCAATTCCACAAGCCGATCCAACCAAAAAAGGGGCACCCATCCACTTATCTGGGGAAATTCCAAATCCGGCCAATATCCCCAGCGGCTGCCCCTTCCATACTCGCTGCCCGCGCTATCTGGGCGATATATGCTCTACAACAACACCACCGTGGCAGGTCGACCACGATACCGGGAAACGCATCTTTTGCCATATCCCGCTTGAAGAGCTGATCTCAAACCAGAGCCAGATTGATATACCCAAGGCATCGATCTCTTAATTTCCAATGTCACGATTCATTTTACGCCGGCTGGGATTTCTTACCCTTACAGTACTGCTGACCTCATTATTGGTCTTCCTGGTCACCCAATGGCTTCCGGGAGACGTATGCCGCATTATATTGGGACGTGAGGCGGGCCAGGGAGCAATCGAAAATTGCCGCCTGGAACTTGGTCTCGATCAATCCCTGCCCGTGCAGTACCTGACCTGGTTGGGGAATTTCTTGACCGGGGATTGGGGGACCTCCTTCAGTACAGGATTGCCCATCTTCCCAATTGTCATGGACAGGTTGAGGAATTCTCTGATGCTGACAATAGTGACGCTGGTCATCTCTGTGCCCCTGGCAGTGGCTCTCGGAGTTGCAGCCGGATTAAATGAGAACAAGCCCATTGACAGTACAGTCAATATCGGCTCACTATCGGTAGTGGGATTACCGGAGTTCGTCACCGGTCTGGTGCTGATCCAGGTCTTCTCATTTGGGCTGCGCGACTTGGGCCTGCCGTACTTGCCGGCCAATTCTTCCATCCCCCCTCAGTCTACATTTCTGGAAGCGTTGCCGATGCTGATCCTGCCTGCCCTGACCGCAATGTTGGTGTTACTGGCTTATATTTCCCGGCTTACCCGGGCAGGTGTCCTAGAAGAGTTAAAACAGCCTTACGTGCGCACCGCGGATTTAAAGGGATTACCTCGCCGCACTGTGATCGTTAAACACGTGCTCCGCAACGCCCTGCTGCCCACGATCACCGTTATCGCCATAAGTATCGGTTGGTTGATCAGCGGATTGGTGGTGATTGAGAACGTATTTAATTACCCGGGTTTGGGTCGATTAATGATCTTCGCCATCGACCGGCGCGATTTACCCCTGCTGCAGGCGGTGATTATGGTGACAGTCTTGGGATTTGCCCTGGCTAATCTGGCTGCAGATTTATTGTATGGATGGTTGAATCCACGCATCCGGCTGGAATAGTGAACTTAAAATTCTCACAAATCGGATTTACCACCATTTTTGGACAATAAGACTAATGAAACCCTGAATCAATTTGAGACATAGTTTTCTCGATGATATCAGCCAGGTCCAAGCTGATATTCTTTTCACCATATAAAAAAATAACCTTCGATCTAAAGTCCATTCCATTAAAGAATCCCTATGTCCTCACCTTATATGCAACTCGTTGATTATCGCCGTTTGGTTTCTGAGAGCTATGCACGTGTCCGGGAGAGCAACCTACCGATTGAGGATCGCTGGCAGCGCTTTCGAGCCGATCAGGATAAGTTGTTCAAATCCCACCCACAAACCGCGCTCAATACAGCGCA
>JBFFEL010000145.1:0-9379 GCA_041558875.1 Anaerolineales bacterium | reverse complement strand
CACTCCATTATCAAGTTTCTGGAAGCGACCGTGCAGCGGCAAGCTTTTCGCACTTACAAAGGTGTCGTAATATAACCCCTGGCTGCTGACGTATACTACTCCCAGTTCACCATCACCACGATTAGCAGATGCCGGGATAACTGCCAGTATAGTAAGCGTTGCAACGATAAAAAGTACAACAATGCGCTGTTTCATTTTTCTCTCCATTTCTAATAAGTTGGAAACCGATGGTTGTACATATACATACTTTCTTCCAATAAGCACCTCCAATTCTTTCTCAATAATAGATACAGTTTATCGAGTAGAGGTTATGAAACCCTAACAGATTGATTACGAAATCATTACAGATCAAATATCTAACGGAACCAATGCCCTGTGGGTGATTTTTTCTATGGGTAGAATTCATTCGATGTAAATATTGAAGGGATTTGGTTCAAAACCTCTCGGAAATGTATAATAGGTTATAAATAGAACGGGTACTCGATAGGTGACCGATATCCAAGTAACAATAGCAAAAACCGAGCAATTTAAGTGGCCCATATCTGTTAGCAGAGCAATCAAGGCTCCCGCAGAAAAGGTATGGCGAGCAATATCAAGACCGGTAAATCTGGAAGATTGCCATCCTTTCTGCGAAAAAAACCCGGTTGCCGGATGGCCCGTGGTTGGTTCACGAGATCAGGTCCATTACTACAGCGGTTGGGTTATGCAGCGGGATTTCGTTGGCTGGATCGATGGATCCGGTAATGATCTAACCATTGGCAGGGAAGGGGGAAGAAAGTCCTTTGTTTCGTGGCGGATTACTGAAGGACCAGAAAAGCTAAGTACGCTGAGCATTACGATCTACCCATACGTCCTGCAAACTATACCGGCAGCTCTCCGGTGGATACCGCATCACGTATTTCTTCAACCATCTTTGCGAAATTATCTTGAGGCAGTCGTAAAAGGGTTTGAGTGGTTTATCACCACGGGAAAACCAGTCCAAAAGAACCAATTTGGAAAACACAACTGGTTCTCTCCTTAAGTTCCTGTTCATAATTTCCAAATGCTTATCTGGTAGATCTACACGCGCGACTGACCTTATAATTATTCTAGAATCCCATTGCTGAGGTGAAATATGTCGGCTATGAATGAAATCTTGGGTGTCATCATGGGGGGTGGGCGTGGCCAGCGGCTGTACCCACTCACACGCGACCGTTCAAAACCGGCCGTGCCAATAGCCGGCAAATATCGCTTGATCGATATCCCAATCAGCAACTGCATCAACTCGGGAATCAACCGCATCGCCATCCTGACCCAATTCAACTCAGTCTCGCTCCACCGTCACATCGCCGGCACCTATGTATTTGATCCATTCCACCGCGGCTGGGTACAGATTCTAGCTGCCGAACAGACACCCGGTTCTGATGCTTGGTACCAGGGAACCGCAGATGCCGTCCGCAAACAGCTCCTGGAAATCCAAACCACCGGCGCACCCTACGTGCTCATCCTGGCTGGCGACCACCTGTATCGCATGGATTATGAAGACATGGCGAATTTTCACTGGCAGCAGGACGCCGATATCACTGTCGCTGTCCAGCCTGTTCCTCGCGAACAGGCATTCCGGTATGGCTTGCTCAAACGTGACGATACAGGGCGTATTCTCGATTTTGTCGAGAAACCCCAGACTGCAGCTGAGCAGATAACGTTTGTCTGCCGATCTGATCCAGAACGCCCCTTCCTCGGTTCGATGGGAATCTATCTGTTCAAAACCCAGGTGTTGGTGGATATGCTCACAAGCACAACCGATGATGATTTTGGCGGCGAAGTAATCCCTCGCGCCATCAACTCCCATAAGGTAGTCGGATTTGACTTTGATGACTACTGGGAAGATATTGGGACCATCCGCTCGTTTTACGAGGTCAATCTCAGTCTCACCCGTCATGACGCGCCCTTCAACCTTCAAGACCCCTACCACCCCCTCTATACCCGGCCGCGCTTCCTGCCAGGGGCGAATATCCAAGGCGCTTCACTGGATAGAGTCCTTGTGGCTGATGGTTGCCGGATTGGCAAAGCCAAAATCAAAGACTGTGTAATCGGTCTGCGCTCCTTGGTTGGTGATGATGTTTTTATGTGTGATACGGTCTTGATGGGTGCTGATTATTACGACCCGCCTGGTCAGCATCCTGGCGGGACCCCGCTGGGCGTTGGCGAGGGCTGTCACATCGAAGGCGCAATCATTGACAAAAATGCCCGTCTAGGTCCTGGCGTACGCATCCTGCCTTTCCAACCCGGCACAGAGATCGACGGGGCGGACTGGATTGTGCGCGATGGGATCGTCGTCATCCCTAAGAACACCACCATGCCAGCCGGTATGGTAATCAAGCCTGAATAATAAATCTAGGCAAAATCCTTCAAAGCCCAGATTTCCTGCTCTGCTAATTGCCGCCCTTCATGAGATAAATGGATCGGTATCGATTAAGTTTTTTTGGCTACAGGAGCAGCGGGGATCTGCGTGTCACTAGCTATATGTGCTCCCTATCGGTTCCTGAGGGATAAGAAAACATTACGACCGCGAGCGGCAAAATGATGATATTGCCGATGACACCAGGTGCTGTGGCCGTTGTTTTGATTGGTTTCAATACACCAAAAACGATTCGCATCCCATACTCAACAACAATCAGCAGGTTCATGAAAGGAATCATGGCTTGATATCGCCAAAGCACTACGATGTAGATATTACCGATAAAAAGTTATGATAATCCCCACATTGCAAAGAACAGGACAACTGTTGATACGTCCTGCGTTGTGAAACTTTCGAAAGGGATGGTTGCGATGCTTTGTGCACCGCCATCCGGGGCAAACATATGAATCAGAGACCGCACAATAGTCACCGTTTTAATTTCGATAAATCCCCACTTAGCGATCGAACTGACTTGGTAATTATTGTTCAGTTGTTTTGGAAATATACATTCAAGCAATTAGTTTGCCACTCTTCGTTTGCTGCTCTGATAAATGAAATGATTGTGATATAGGATTTATCATCGTGCTCCTGGGACGTTATCGAAACAACAACGGAATAGCTATCACCAAAAATAATCCCCAAACGAGATAGGCATTCGTCGCCTGGCTGAAGACGGCTTGCAAGGACTCAATCCACTGTTTATGACCATCTTTAAATTGCTTGAAAATCAACCAGCACAGGATGACAATGTTGATGCTGTTCCAGCCGATGATAGTTAACCGGTTGATTGTCAGCTCGGCTTCAATTGTACGGTAAACCGTGGCGGAGAGAGCATAGATACTGACCAATACCGCTAGGATGGCTACCGTGATAATGCCTGTTCTCAGCCACTTCTGAAGTTGATTAGAGAGGTCATCTCCCCGAATTGGAGTAGCCCCCAGCAGCAGCCCCATGATGGCAAACAGCATCAGGTTGTAGACGATCAATACATCCCTGTTCACAAAGGGCTCCATGAAATTGAAAGGGATCACGAAAACATAGATCACCAGCACACCCAGAGTCAGCGGAAGCAGCAAGCGCATCATCGTGGCGATGAACTTGCTTAATCCCTGGTCAAAATCCTGTTCCGATGGAGCTGCCGTCGGGTCATAAACACTGGCAACTGCCATAACAGGCAGCAACCCAAATCCACCGACCGCGATTAGCCGCAGCCAAATGTCGGGGATTTCAATACTTAATGCTGCGAACATACCAATGGTAATACCCCCAAGGACCACCCCCGCGATCAGGTATAAACCGGCGGTGATCATCACTTCGATGGACTTGATCATGAATGCAAAGCGGTCTTCCCGGCTGGATTTGAGGCCGAGCACCGATATCCCCAATGCAATCCAGGATAACAATGGTAGGTGGATGGCTGCCAGATCGAGATAGTGGTTGATTTTCCAGGATACCTCTAACCCAGGTGCGAGCAGCATGGCATAAGCGGTCAGAGTGAATAATCCCAGACCCAATGCAATCGCACAGACCAGGTTTCGCTTTGCGGTGACCATCATGAATATCAGCGCGCTCATCGTCGCGATGGGCGACCACCAAAGCACCAAGTGAGGGAGATGGTCAAGATAGATTAGTGTCTCCATATCTGACAGCGCCCAGAAAATCAAGCCCGTTAGTATGCTCAGCGGTACTGCCAAAACCCAGTTTACCGCCCGACGGGGTTTTTTCATGGTTTCGGCTGTCTGCTGCAACCTGTAAAACCAGGCTGTGTAGAGCAAGTTGTCGGGTGTCTCTTGGTAGCAGGTCAGCATGGCTGATTGGAAAGCCTCGATCTGACCTCCTTGCAGAGCATCCTGGTAGAGTTGCTCCAATTTTTGAGGGTCATTTTTTGCGGATTGGATTTCAAGCATGAGATCCATAGCAATCTCCAGTGCTATTGAGCATTTATCTTCGATCTTTGGCGTATCGGTGAGCCTTCTAAATCATAGCAGTAATGGATATGGAATGCAATCATTCAGCAAATTAATAAGCAGGAAAACACGATGAGGTTAAAATCACTTTTTGGAGACTATGATTGCCATACCTACCAACAATTACAGCGAGCGTCTTCATCGGAATCGTATATATGGAGAAAACTCTTAAATCGGGCTTACAATTCTACCCGTTTAGTGAGAAATTGATTTGTTGGCATGCTCGATTTGGAAACAAAAGCCTCGGGTTTATAGTGATGGTTAGAATTTCTCGGGCGAGGATAGCGCTATTGCCAATTCATGCTCCATGCAGCGGTTTAAATGAGTGCCCCTACGTATATGCGTAGGGGCGTGAATTGTCCAATCAACTTTAATAGCGTTTATTTTTATTGGCGTGTGCATATTTGGGCGCTTAGCAGAGATAAACAGATCGCCTGCCTCGTGCCCTAGTTCCTGCGGTGTGCGAATTATCCTTTAACGGCGCCTGTTGTTAGGCCTCCTACAATCTGGTCTTGTAATGCAAGGTAAATAATCATGATCGGAAGCCCGCCAATTAATACACCCGCCGCAAATAATCCCCAGCGCTGATTAATTTGTGCACCTGCAAAGACCTGCAAACCGACCATCAAGGTGTACTGTTCGTTGCTCTTGAGCAGCACCCGTGCCAGGACAAACTCACTGTATGTACCGATGTAGTTGATTATAGCGATAACGATTAAGATCGGCCGCAGCAGCGGTATGATCAACCGGGTAAAGATCTGCCAGTCCGTAGCCCCTTCCACCATCGCTGACTCGTCGATATCGCGCGGGATGGTATCGAGGAAACCTTTCATCAGCCAGATATTGATACCCATCGCAGCGCCCAAGTACACTAGGATCAGGCTCGTGTGCGTATTTAAACCCATAAAGGGAAAAATATCACCGATCTGGGAAATCATGAGGAATGTTGCCACCAGTGCCAGCAGCGCGGGGAATACCTGGATGAGCAAGATTCCTTTGAGCATTGTCTGGCGGCCGCGGAAGCGAAAGCGCGAGAACGCATAAGCCGCTACCGTGGTGATGGCGAGCGACAGCACAGATGAGATCGAAGCGATTTTGATCGAGTTCCAGAACCAAGTCCAGTACGGTACTATCTCGAAGAGAGTGCGGTAATTCTCAAAACCAAGGTTTTCCGGAATGAGTGTTTGGGTGGCTAGAGAACCGGTTGGGTTTAAGGAAGCCGAGATGATCCACAGGATCGGGAATATGGAGAAGACGATGAGGAATGTCGCAATGATCAGCCGTATGACGATGCTGACAGTGTGCTGTACCTTGATCGAAGTGCGTAGCTGTTGAAAAGAAGTTGTACTAGACATTTTCGCTGACCTCCTCCCACATACGTGTATAGCGGAACTGGAAGAGCGTGATGGCACCAACGATTAGAAAGATAATGATCGTGATGGCTGCAGCAAACCCATAGTTGACGCCGCGAGTGCCCGTAAAGGCGAGGTTGTACACATAGCTAATTAGGATGTCCGTGTGCCCCGCGGGTGTGGGCGTTCCTGCTATCGGCGGTCCACCCGCGTTGAATATGTATATCAGGTTGAAATTATTGAAGTTAAAGACAAAAGAGGCAACCAACAATGGTCCAACCGCCACCAACAGCAGGGGTAAAGTAATATTCCGAAATTGCTGCCAGGCGTTCGCACCATCCACCTTTGCGGCCGCGTAGTAATCGTCCGAAATGGACTGCAGCGCTCCGCTGCAGATCAGCATGAAGTAGGGATAACTCAACCAGAGATTGATCAGTAGGATGGCGACTTTTGCCCACCACTGGTCGGTGAACCACGGCGGCGCCCAACCAAAGATGGCCTCTAGCGTCCTGGAAATCACCCCTAGCTCGGGGTTCAGCATGCCGCGCCAAATTAAAATAGTCAGCAGAGCGGGGAGGGTGTAAGGAATAATCAATAAGGTGCGGATGACCCGTTTGAGTGGGAAATTCTGCTCGTTAAACATGATCGCAATGGCTAATCCCAGTGAGAAGTTTAGCAGCAAGCTTAAAAAAGCGAAGGCGAAGTTCCAAGCGATGATCCTTACCAAGGGACCACGCAAGGCCGGGCTGGTAAAAAACTCCTTAAAATTGGTAAACCCAATTTGGGCGATGAAACCTGGTCGTAGCTGTTCGCCTGTTGGTGAAGAATAGGTGCCACGGATGTTTTGGTAGACGACCCCAGTCTCTTGGCTGGTCATGGTATCTAATTCCGGATCATAAATATAAAGCGGCATTAGCTCCGCTGCCTCCGACGGGGATCGTACTTGGATGGTTTTGCCCTCCTCACCAAACAGGATTTCGGTAAGGTTTTTATCCGTTGCGGCTACAATCGCGTTCAATCTTTGATAACCTTCGATGGCCTTGGGGATTCCCTTATCATCAAGCTCCCCGATCCCCATTTCTCCTGGCTGCGGTTGGGTGAGCGGCTCACCCATGATTGCTAAGTATCCATTTCCTTCCGGACCCCGTAGCCAGAGGGCATAAACACCTTCTGGAGACTTAAATGCAGTCCACGTGTAAGCTATTCCGCTTTCCGGCAGATATTTCGCTTTCAAAATCTGGTCTACGGCCTGTTCTTTTGTGATGAGATGACCTTCTCCATAGTTCGTAAAAGAGACCCAGATCGTAAACAGGATTGGGTAGATTGTGAATAACCCCATCAGAACTATCCCAACGACCATCCAACGGATCGGGTACGCCGCCTGGCGCAAAAACACAACGTTTACGAAAATCAGAATAATGAGAACAGCAGCTGCCAGAGGATAGTATCCCAACAGAACTAATCTGCTGAGAAACCAAAATGTTGCCGTGTCTAAAACAAGTAGAATCGCCAGGCGCAGTAGGCGCGGCAGAATCACTTTCGAAGCGGGAGCCCGCGTCTTCGAGATTAACTGGGAGGCACTTTCAGGCACGGTTTCACCTCCATACTATGATGCAGTGGTAGAGAAAAAAAAATGAAGGCCGGGGAAATTCCCGGCCTTCATCTAAATCGATATGTTACTCGGTTACAACCTCCACCAGATTGGTTTCTGGATCATAGGTGAAGGTAACAGTACCGTCAGCCGCCAGGCTTAAGGCGTAGTTTGGCCCGTCCAGTGCACCGTCCGAACCGTAGTTCGTAGTCCAGTCACCATCCAAGGCAACTTTATACTCATAGTCACCGGCTGGTAGTTCAACGGTGAGGGTAAACATGCCATCATCACCTTCTTCCATGGCAGTTGCCGTGCAGGCGGGGTCCCACGCAGCACCACAGCCAGCCTTATCCTGGTAGCTGCCAGGCAGGTTGACCATGCCGACCAAAGCGCCTTTGATTAATGCGCGGATCTGTTCTGCCGCATCTGTCATCGCTTCCTCAGGCGTCTGTTCACCGGTCACCGCTAAAGCGATTCCATTATCCGCTGCACTCCACACAGATCCCATTTCGGGGATGTTCGGCATCGGCATCGCATTAGCACCAGCTTCTCCCATCGCTTTCAGATCAGGATCGTCCGTGGTCGCCAAGACAGACTTGAACGAAGAAGGCCGCAGCCCAGTCTCATAGAGCAGCTGCATTAAATCTTCGGTTGCGACGAATTCCGTCAGGAATGCCTGTGCCAACAGGGTATTTTCACTGAACGGATTGATCATGAAACCCTGTACACCAAGGAACGGCGCGCCGTCATCGGGGAAGAATGGAGCTACAGCATAGGGTACTCCGGAAGCACGTATGCGGTCAAGCGCCCAGGGGCCAGCCATGATGAATGGGATCTTTCCAGTTTCAAACAACGAGTGGGCTGTCTCGTAGTCAAAGGTTTCCGGCATGAGCCCTGTTTTGGCCGCATCGGTCATATAAGTGACCGCAGCGATTTCACCTTCGCTGTCCAGACCAACATCGTCGGGATTCCAGGCTCCGTTCTCATCTACCCCAAAGATGTAGCCGCCAAAGGCTGTCTGGACGGGTAATGCATTGTAAAGCGGTCCAGTAGCAACGGCAAAGGCATAATCAACAGTGCCTTCATCTTTCAGAGCCTGACCAATTTCAAGCACCTCTTCCCAGGTCGTGGGCGGCTCGGGGACCATATCAGTGTTGTAGAAGAATCCAAGGTTCTCAGATGCATACGGTAGGCCATAGAGTTGACCATCCGTATAGGTGAAAGCATCCAGGTTCGACTCAACGAATTCATCACGCTTTTCACCCAGGTCGATCGGGGCAACCAGACCGCTCTCAACCAGCGCTCCAAGCCAGTCGTGGACGCCGATGTAAATGTCGGGGCCTTCCCCGGCTGGTACTGCAATAAGCACTTGGGCGCGGATGTCTTGAACTCTGCCCAGGTCTTCGACAACGAGTTCCACGTTGTAATCATTGAGGAAGTCTTCCGCTAGCCCTTCCAAAATGGGCGTTCGGGTGTCGTCAGCCCAGATTCTCAGGGTCGCCTCTGGTTCCATCACTTCTTCAGTCGGTTCTGGTACCGCAGTGGGCTCTTCCATGACCTCGGTAGGTTCAGGGGCAGCAGGCTCCTCCACGACTTCGGTGGGCTCCTCAACTGGCGCAACAACTTCCTCCGTTGGGGTAGCGCTCGGGCCGCAAGCTGCCATTGCAAAAATCGCAACCGTTGTAAGGATCATCAGGATCCACAAATTTCTCTTCATTTCAATTTTCTCCTTTGTTATCGATCATAAAATCATCATAGACCAGAGGTTCTGGTCAGATCCAGCCTCTTTATTTCAGATCGTTTCCTTGGGTTTTCCTTTTACCACCTCCTTTTAGCATTTGTATTAATGCTAGCTCCAGCGAATCTTGAATGACAAATAAGTCACCTAACAGCGTTTCTATGTCGATTTCGCTCTATTTAGCCGCCAATCATGTTTTCAATATATATTTTATGAACAGGGATATTTCTCCTTCCAGGCCTGATAGATTAGATATTTAATAGCCATATGAGAAGGAATGTCATGAATTAT
>JBFFEL010000144.1:0-9528 GCA_041558875.1 Anaerolineales bacterium | reverse complement strand
GCTCCCAGACCAGCCAGGCCAGCCAGGCATTCTGCGATACCGCGATGGTTGCCCAATTTTCGAAAATCATTGAGGCTCTCCAAGAATAACGAGCGTGCCCCATTAAGATCACCCTTATGCTGGGCAATGTAGCCGAATGTGTGTAGAAGACGTGCCTGGTCGCCTTTTGCATCCGCCTGCTTGTACAATTCGTCGGTTCGCCGGTAGAAATCTTCTGCTCTATCATAGTCCCCCTGGGCTCGAGCAACTTCTCCGTAGTTATTCAATCCGAAAGCCATTGCCCATACATCACCAGAATTCAACAAGAATGGCATGGCCATATCCAACCATTGGGTGGCCTGCTCTGGATCGCCTAATCCAAGGGACACATTGGCTAGGTGGACCAAGGCTGTTCCTTTCATCCAGGGTTGATCCTGCTGGTCATAGAGCTCGACCGCATCCACCAGGTGGGGATAGGCTTCTCTGTCCTTGCCTTGATTGATCAATGTCGTCCCGAAGGTTAGTTTAGCCAGGGATAAGCCAAGGTCAAAGCTTATCCGTTGGCACATTTCCACAGCTTCGCGGCCATATCGCGCGGCAATCAACAGGTCGCCTGACCACAAAGCCAGATATGCGCGCCCGACTAGCGCCCAGGCGCGCGCCGGCGAATCGCCCATCCCTTGTGTAGCCGCCAGGGTGCGTTCGGCCCATTCACTGCCCTCTTGCAAGTAACCATAGCGGTACCAGAACCAGGCCAGCTGATTCATCATCGAAATCACCAGTGGGAAGCCTTCTTCAGGATGCTTTATACCCCAGGAGAGGGCCACACGGAAATTATCATATTCTTCTTCATAGCGCTGCAGCCAAATCACAGAATGGGCGCCAAAACTCCCTTCGCCCATATTTCCTGCAGCCGCCGCCATTCGTGAATAATAGCCACAGTGAGCCCATTGAAGCTCGGTCATTATGCCGGCTTCTGCTGCTTTTTCCAATGCGTACTCGCGAATCGTCTGAAGCATGTCGAAGCGTGGCTCACTGCTGGCCGAATGGACCTGGCGAAGCAAGCTGTTATTTAGAAGCGTCTCAACACCAGAAAAAACGTCCACTTCGCCCATCGGTTTGCAGATTTCATCTGCAGCATTCAGGGTGAACCCCCCGGCAAAGATTCCCAATCGTGTGAAGAGGATCTGTTCCACAGGTTGGAGCAATTCATAACTCCAGTCGATGGTCCCGCGCAAGGTTTGCTGCCGGTTGGGTAAATCCTTGGCTCCTCCCACCAGCAGGCTCAAGCTGTGGTCCAGGCGATCAAGTAATGCCTGGGGGGAGAGCATCTTGATGCGGGCGGCGGCGATCTCGATCGCCAGGGGAAGACCATCAAGGCGGCGGCAGATCTCTATGACCGCAGCACGGTTGTCCTCTGTAAGATCGAATGCTGGCTGGACAGTCCTGGCTTGCTGCCGAAAAAGAGCCACCGCTTCATATTTAATAGCCTGGTCAATAGATTGGTATGCATCCGGGGGCATGTCCAGAGGGGAGACTGGGTATTCATGCTCCCCGCGCAGGTGCAAAGGGGTTCGACTGGTGACCAACGCTTTGATCCCAGGAGCAGCGGCGAGCAGCTGCGAGATGTCCGCGGCAGCTCCAACGACTTGTTCGAAATTATCGAAAATCAGGAGCATTCCTCTGCCAGCCAGGTAGTCTTTCAAAGTCTCTAATGGCGGTCGACCTCCGCCTTCACGGATCCCGATCGTGTGAGCGGTGGTTGCCGAAACCAGTGACGGATCGTTGATTTGCGCCAGGTCAACGAAATACACACCTTGGGGAAAGCGGTCCAGCAAAGCTCTGCCTGCTTCCAGGCTCAGGCGGGTTTTTCCCGTCCCACCCGGCCCTGTCAACGAAACCAGCCGCACCTCCGGACGAAGCAGCAAATCGGTTAACTCAGCCAGTTCAGCCGTCCGGCCGATGAAGTTCGTCGGCGGTGCTGGCAAATTATGGTTCGGTTTTCTAGCCGGGGAAGCCAGCGTGAAGCCTGCTGCGGGCATGCCCCCGATCTGACCTTCGGCGTACAACTGGCTGGCACCGGTGGGCATGGGAAGACCAAATAACTTAAAATACTGCTTCAGGTTGGCGGAGGCATAAATCAGCCCCGCCAGTCGTATTCCATCGGCCTGACCCGCTTTGTGGCAGTAGCTCAACCCTGCCGCTGTTCCTGCAAGCCAGTATTGACCCCACAAGTCGTCATGCAAGCTGGGATGGTTTTCCCGTACCCAGTCTCCAAAGGCGACCCGCCCTGCACGTATGGCTGCATTGACACCAGTCATTTCGATCGCTGTTTGGTCGGGCTCCAGGATGTCCTGCTCCCCATAGCGGCAGATCAGGCCTACCACGCTGTTATAGATCCCCTGCGAGATCGTATGGGTCAGATAAGACATCTCCAGGTAGCGTTGATCATACAGTAGTGGCATGTTCTCTTTGAAGAGGGCAAAATCGATCAGGTAGTAGCCTTCTAATTCATCCCCCTGTCGCGAAAACTTGGCCAGGATATTGTTCGTGTTTAAATCGCTGTGCTGCAGCCCGACCATAGCATCCCCAGCCCTGACTGAGGTCCAGGCATCGATATTTCGCGCATAGTACAGCGGATTTGGGAGGATATTACCCTGGACGATGAAACCAGGGATATTGGGGGGCAACTGACAGACCTGGCTTAAGAAAATCTCAATATTCTGACCCGCATCCAGACGAAACCCCAGCCACTTCTGCAGCAGATCCCGGGGGTGATCAATCTGCTCAAATGTCAGACCTGCATTCCAGCTATCCAGCAATATGTGGTTGGTCGCTGAGAACAAGGTTTCAATGTGGCTCTGGCGCTGGTGGCTTGAGAGCGTGAGGAAATTGTGCAGCGATTGGCCAGCTATCGTATAAAAAATCGCCAGGGCATTCTCAGCTTCAACCTGATCGTAAGCCATTTCGGGGATGTGCAGATTGGTGAACTCAGAGGGGGAAATCTGCTGTACCTTTTTATGTCGGGAGACTTCATCGGAAGACGACATCGTCCGTTTGCGGTCAAGCTTCAGGATTAGGTGTTCCACTTTTTTGGAATCTGTGGAAGCGACGCGCACCAGGTAAATGATTGCTCCCGACCACCCACCGGCCAATTCCTGGAGCGGGGCAATGGCGATCCCATATCGATCTTCCGCGAGCTGAATAACTTGTTGGTATTCCTGGGGCAGCGATTGAAAACTCAGTACAGATTCCGGCATAGTTCTTACCTTTCAAACCCAGAATGTGCGGTAGTAAATAACAGCTTGGAGGATTATAGCATTACATTTCTCTCCACTCCCCAGACGACCATTTGAATAGGGCAATCGCATTTGGGCGATTGCCCACCACTGAGGAGAGAAAAGAATGCTTACCACCCTATCACCGTTCTGGATCACCCATTATCGAAACATCCGTACCACAAACAAAAACTGCTCGACAACATCTTGCGGTTCTTCGTGTAACCCGTAGCGCATGAGTTCCGAACCACACCCATGCCTCTTTCTAAGGGTAATAAGTTACGAACGTGTTACATTTTCAAGAATCTTGGTCTCAAAATCACGAGTCGTCAAATAATGCTGGCGTTATCTTTTTTGAATTATTTACTACCGAAATTTGTGATTGCCAAATAATCAACCGTACTCTGCAACTCATTCAAAAACCCAGGAAGATGAAAGCCATCAATAATGCCAATATCTTTCACTGCTTCAAGCAATGTGGAAATATCGATGTTTACTGTCATGCTGAATATGTTTGGTACTTTATTGAAGTGGACATCAAAGTATTGACCACGAGGCCAGGTTTTCCAATCGATTGGTGTAAATTTCATAAGGTTTCCTTAAATAGCTTACAGTTCGGCAATGCTTTCTGCAGCTTGCCAACCCCGGTATCGGCAACCTTCGTGAAACGGAGGTTTAGCTTGCGGAGGTTAACCAGCCCGGCAAGGTGCGTAAAACCTGTGTTCACATTGGGCGCTCAGGTGTAGGTTCGAACTGGTCGCGGAGGGCGACCGCGCCAGTCTGGACTGGTTCGGTGGATATGGCAAAGGTGCCTGTCCTTGATGAAGAATGCTTAGCCGCTAGGTTGTCCCCCACATGTGATCTAGAGATCGCTTCGGCGCCGTCTCATGGCTCTTGATTCTTCGCACGCATTTCAATAGCGTTATTCAGTGTTTCCAGGAATTCATCAAGTGGGACCCTGTGCACACGCGCAGCCACCTCAACCGTCAAAGCTTTGGTTAGCATCTTTCGGAATGAGTAGCGCGCCACGCGCTTGATGCCAAATATCTCCATCACATCAGCGATATCACCGTATTCTTCCAGGATATCGGATACTTTTGTTTTGGGTGTGATTTCCATTGGTTGTCTCTTTAGAAGGTCAATCTTGGTTTGCCTAACAGTATGAAACCGACAGCCAGTATCCCAAAAATGACTACCAATACGAAGCCTTCGGCGCTTTCTGAGCCACGCACAATTGAGATGGCAGTCTCGATGGGTAACAGCACGTATAGCAAGGCTAAGCCAACTACAATAGCGTTGCGAGCAGTCGAATCAGTTGTGCGGCGCGCCATCCAAGAGATTACTCCTGCGGCTAGCATGGCAATACCAAACTGCCTGGCAACATGAGCGGTCAGAACATCAGGGGGATGACCAGTCCTTGCAGTCATTAACGGCACCGGTACCAGGATAAGTCCCAGTCCAAGCAGGATCGCGACAATTGCGCTGGTGGCAAACATATTCTTCAGGTTCATAACTCATTCTCCAGTTTTCGAAATTAAGAGGGATAAAGCTTGGTCTGACACGATTGGATACTGGTCGTCAGCAGGTGATCTAAAATATGTTGACAGCCTGAACTATCTGGATAATCTGTTATCCATCTTTGAGAAAGTCCCGCAATTATACTTCATAAAAATATTTACTAACCATGCTTCATAAATGCCCTGGTTGATTACAACTTCATGACGCTTGTAAAGTTTCTGCTCCTTGATCCAAAACCACTGCATCATCCGTTTGTGGTCGTCGATGAAATGCCCAATGCGCAACTGCTGTAAGTCCTAAATGCGAAGCGCTGTATTGATACCAACCACTATCAGTAAATGATCACGGTAGCGCTTTTTCCGCAGGCTTACCCCCCACATATAGGTGACCCGTAGCGGATGAGTTCCGAACCACCCCCTTCCCTAGAATTAGGAGAAAACACAGTGCTAAGTGAGGAATCCTAATATAGGTCTGCTAAGTCACAAGATGAACATCAGCCCTGTAGAGACCAGCTGATTTGGAATAACTCAATCATCTAGATCGTAGATCGGAAATCTATCTGTGGTGCGGGAAAAAACAGGTCTCTGGTCATATTAATCAAATCACCTTTTTCGGTATACTAATAATAACTGATTACTCTTTTTTCCTAAACGATAATTTCTTAGGAGGAAAATGTTTTTCAAGAAGATAATTCCATCATTTCGCCTCTTACAGTGGAAGTTAACACTGAGCTATTCCGCGGTTACCGTAGGCTCTTTGTTCGTTGTTGTGTTAATTCTAGGGTACCTAATGTTTTCAAGGGCTTTTATTCCGATCGAGATCTATAATCGCGCGCTCACGCCCGAAGAATGGATTCGGGTTATCAGCGAAAATGGCACTGCCATAGTGCGCCTTATTTACAGGCAAGACCCCATCGATACAGATTTGATCGCAGACATAATGGAAGGGGGTGAATTAACCATTACAGAGCTCGAAATATTTCAAATCGGCGACTTTCAAATCCGGTTAAGGACAGAGGGACGGGGAAGCACTATTCTCCTCGATAAAGAAGGAAATCTGCTTGGGCTCAACAATCCGCATCTTGTTCCTGGAGCTGTAGTCGGACAACCGCTTGATAGGGGGACTTTCCCTGGTCTGGACGGTGCCCTGACAGCAGCCTTTAATGGAGAAGTTGATCCAGAGCGGATATTCATCACCCTTGAACCACACGAACGTTTTTATTTTGCGATCCCTGTAAAGAATGAAGATGATCAAGAGGTTTTGGGGGTTGTGATCATTTACATAGAGCATTTGCCAACCGCCAATGATATCCCAGAAACCCTAACCATATTGTTGGGACAGAGTGTCTTGATCTTGTTGCTAGCTGCCGGTCTGGTTGGAACTATTTTTGGCTCCCTGACGGCCCGTGGTATGGTTCTGCGCTTACGACGAGTTTCGCAGGTGACCGATGCCTGGAGCCAAGGCGATTTTTCTGAATTTATCGAGGATCCTACTGGCGATGAAATCAGTACAATGGCAGTACGTCTCAACCAAATGGCGGAACAACTCCAGCAGTTCCTCAAAAGAAGCCAGGAGATGGCTGTTTCTGAAGAGCGCAACCGCCTGGCGCGCGACCTGCACGACAGTGCCAAGCAAGAAGCCCTAGCTGCCTCCTTTCATTTGGGGACGGCCTTGACGCTTTTCGAGCGCGATCCCCAATCGGCAAAAAACCATTTGGTGAAAGCCGATACTCTGGTGGATTCGGTGCGGGTGGAGTTGACCGATTTGATCCATGAACTGCGACCCCCGTCAATGAACGGCGCGCGTTTTGATGAAACCCTCAATGAATATGTCATTGAGTGGGCTCACCAAACCGGAATCGAAGCTACCCTGAATGTGGATGGATTCGTCGATTTATCTCTGGAGGTCAAACAGGCCATTTACCGAATCATGCAGGAAGCGTTAGCGAACGTGGCCAAACATAGCTCAGCGAAAAGCGTTGATGTTACAATGCGTTTTGGAAATTATTCAGTTGAATTCTGCATCAGTGATGATGGCAAAGGGTTTGACACCCAACAGCCGCATGATGGTATGGGGCTTGATTCGATGCGTGAGCGGGTGGAATCGCTCATGGGTGATTTCAGCATCCAAAGCGAACCTGGGCAAGGAACGAAAGTCTGTCTAACGATCCCAACCGAGGGGTGGAGGAGGCCGTAAATGCAAGAACCAATCACAGTCATGATCGTGGATGACCATGAAATGGTGCGCAATGGGGCCAAAGGATACCTGGAAGCGCAGCCTGAGATCGCAGTGGTGGCGGAAGCCGAATCGGGGATAGAGGCTGTGCGCCTGGCCCGCGAATATATTCCGGATGTTGTACTTATGGACCTGGTCATGCCCGGCATGGACGGTGTGGAAGCCACCCGCAAAGTGAAGGACATCAGCCCGCGCACACAGATCATCATACTGACCTCCTTCCATGAAGATGAGCATATTTTCCCGGCGCTCCAGGCCGGTGCGATTTCCTATTTGCTCAAGGATGTCAAGGCTCAGGAATTGGTCGAAGCCATTCAACGGGCCTCCAAAGGGGAGGCAACACTGCATCCCAGAGTTGCGGCCCGCCTGATCAAGCAATTCAGCCATGGGGAACCTGAACGTAGCACCCTTTTTACAGAACTCACCGAGCGAGAAGTCGAAGTGCTGACATTGATTGCCAGAGGCTTTACTAACCAGAAAATCGCAGATGAGTTGGTCATCAGCATTGGCACTGTCAAAGGCCATGTCAGTAATATCTTGAGCAAACTTCACCTCGCCGATCGCACCCAGGCCGCAGTTTACGCCTGGCAGGAAGGTATTGTCCGGCGCGAGTAATCCTGGCTTTTACCCTACTTGCGATATATTTCTCTGGGGGTAATTTAATAGGGCTTTTCCAGTACCGCAGTAATTAAATATTCAATCTTGAGCTTGGATTAAGAACCTTTCCGTAGGCTGGGGCAAAACATACACTATGGGTCGTGTGATTCTTTCTCCTGCATGCTATTCTGTATGTGCGTTTGTAAGTGTGTTGTACTAAGCACAAGAAAAAGGCAAACAAAAGATCAGGAGAAATTATCATGGATACCACCCAAAACACAAATGCAAATGACAAATCCAATTGGACTTCAATCGGTAGTGCTGTTCGTGAAATCCTACGGGAGAGTCGCAATCGGCGCGTCGTGATCAGGAAAGCTTCTGGGAAGAAAGTCATCGATTGTTCGGTGTTACTGGCATTGATTTTATCCATCGGTGCACCTGTTCTTCCCGCCTTTGTGATCCTAGGCGTGTTGGTTGAGTCGATTAGTGTTTCGTTCGAAAAGAGGGGAGTACAAATATCAACAAAGGAGACAATCCAATGAATAAAGTAACGAACTGGATCAAGAGTCATCAAGTTGCAGCTTTCTTTATCTTGGTTTATGTGATAGCTTGGCCGGGCATGTTCCTGGTCTACTTCGTTTTCCCGGGAAATGTGGTCGTGGAAGCCCTATCCATGCCCTTTGTCCTTTTCAGCCCTGCCCTAACAGCCATGTTGATCTCTGGGATTGCCGAACCACGCCCCAAGCATGAAGATAGCAAGCCGCGTTGGATCGCTTTCATCTTATCATGGATCATTTCGGGGCCAATTATCATCCTGCACGCAAAGAACAATATGGGAATTGAATCGGTCCCGGCATTTATCGTGTTCGGGATCATGGGAATCTTCCCCGCCTGGGTGCTTTCCAGCGCTTATGCCAGGACGCCTGGGATCCGAAAACTATTCTCGACCTTATTGAAGCCAAGAAGACCGGCGATATGGTACCTGGTTGTCTTTCTCATCTTCCCCGGTTTCATTCTGCTGGCATTCTATATCACATCCATACTGGGCGGTAAAGCCCAGTTCTACCTGGCTGACCTGGGAATTGGGGGGGCCGCTGTGTTTTTGTTCCTTGAATTCTCAAAAGGTTTCGTGCTTACTGGCGGCATCAATGAGGAGAGTGGTTGGCGAGGCTTTGCTCTACCCCGTTTGCAGGCCCGATACCCCGTGATCGTAGCAGGTTTGATCGTAGGATACCTCTGGGCTTTCTGGCATCTGCCCTATGATATTGGCGAGGGTGTGCCTACATCATGGTTACTCCAAAATCGCTTGTTTTGGACCCCATTGATGGGCATTATCATGACCTGGCTCTATAACCGCACCAATGGGAGCTTGCTGGCGCCGGCCCTGTTCCATCCTGCTATGAATGCATTTGGAAATCATTTCTCGATCACCCCTGTAGGAAATATTTTATTCATTGGCTTGACAATCTATGCTATTGTGTCTGATCGGATGTGGCAGAAACTGCCCCCCGATTACCCGGCAGTGTATCAAGAATTGAACTCCTTTCATTTGGAGAAAGAAAACAAAAAAGAAATCTTGGAGGTCTCACGTGTCTGAAAATAAACGAAAACCCTCTGGCTGGTATTACTTACTGGCTTTATTAATTCCAGTTTTTGCGTGTCTGGGAACGGTACTGCTGGTGTATCCGAACGTACCTGAATTGCCCGGCGCACTGGATGAGATTGGAGTGAAAAATCTGACCCAGGTTATCGTTCCGGGTTCTGCGGATGTTTCTTTCCCCAATTTTGGGGATGAAACCGTCCCCATTAATTCGATATGATCAGGGCAGATATGGCGTTCCATATAGTTAATGATATGGATCGTGCAAGTGTTTTTTGATAGTGAAGCCGCAGAACATCAAATTGGGTATCCCGGTCGGTG
>JBFFEL010000143.1:0-9712 GCA_041558875.1 Anaerolineales bacterium | reverse complement strand
TGGCGAATTAATATTTGACCGCTCTCAACCCGATCTCCCTCCTGAACGAAGACTTCTTCCACGCGACCGCCCAATTTCATCGCTAAATTGGCAAATTGTTTTGGGACCAGCCGCCCTTCAACCTGTAAACCTGGTTCTTGTAACTGCAGGTAGGATGCAGCTGAGGCGGCTTCAGCTTTATTATCAGCTCCCGGTAAAAGGATGCTCAAGACCAAAAGCAGGCTGATGCAAACAGCTTGAATTACCTTGCGGGAATGAAATAACATTTTCACCACTGCGTAAATAGGAACTTACTCCAGGAAGGTCACCACAAAGGTCATGCCCCAGCGCAAGCGAGGATCGTCCTCAACTAGGAGAATTCTGGCGGTGTAGGTTATGTCGCCGCGCTTCTCTTCATACAAATTGCTGATGGATTCCACCGTACCGGACAACTCCAAATCTGGAAGCGCATCGGGTTTAACCGTGACTGCTTGACCCAGACTGATTTCCGGCACCTCAATTTCAGTCAGGTCGTCGGTCTCGACCACCCATTGTGAGAAATCCGCCAAAACCACCACCGCCTGTCCGGGATTGACCAGTTCACCCTCTTTGACACCCAGATCAACCACCGTGCCATCAAAAGGCGCCAGCAGCTCGATGTTATCTAACGCTGTCCTGGCGGCATGCAGATTGGTCTCAGCTGCGTTGATGCGCGCTTCTGCAGCGACCACGTCGTCCGGGTCTGGTCCTTCCGCGAGATCGGCGTAATCCTGTTCAGCCAATGCTAGCTGGGCTTCTGCCACGGCGATATCGGCTTCGGCAATGGCTAAGTCTAATTCACTGGCAGATCCCTGCAAGTTATTCAACAAACGCACGGCATCATCGTATCTTTGTTTGGCTTCTGCGAGTTTGGACAATAAGGTTGCCCGGCGAAGATTATCTTCCTGTCTGTTGGCGTAATCATTGAATTTCTTTTGAGCCTGGTCCAGGGTGTCTTTAAGGATCACCACGTCAGCCTTGGCCTGATCAATATCGGTCCCCCGACCGCCTGCCTGTAGATTTCTATAATATCTTTCGGTTTCACGAAGAGCATCTTTGGCATCTGCGATTGCCTGGAGGGCGAGAGCAGCCTCGACACCTGAATTTTCCGAGAGGGTTTTTCGAGCTTGTTGGGCATTGAGTAATTCCACCTCAGCGTTGGCTACAGCAGCCTCAAGCTCCTCCTGATTGGTCAACCGGGCCAAGGTCTGCCCCTCTGGAACAGCCTCTCCTTCATCGACCAATACCTCGGCAATCTGACCACCTGTTTTGAAAGCAAGATTGACAAATTGATCCGGAACCAAGCGACCTTCTGCGACGACCTGTGTATCAGCGATCACGATCGGTACTTCCGTTGGATCAGCCTGATCGGCTGAAGGTGGCGCAATAGAACCACATGCGACTACAAGCGACCCGATCAGCATAAGAAGAACCGACTTGAATAATATTCTTGAACCCATCTTTTAAACCTCCTCCTTACTGGTAGGCCAAACTTTCTTGCACGCTGATTTTGGTCGCCCCGCGCGCTGGCAGCCAACTGGCAATAATAGACAAAACCGTGATGATCGCAAACCACAATATAGGTCCTGAAGGTGAAAAGGTATAGAAAAAATCGGTTTCCAGGACTGAGCCGATCGCCTGGCTCATGATGCGCCCAACCGGGATGCTTAAAGGGAAGGCGATGAGCCAACTCAACCATCCCAGAAGCAAACCTTCACCAATAAAGAGGCGAAAAATCGTCCACGATGAAGCCCCTATAGCGCGCATCACGCCGATCTCCCGGCGCCGTTCCATGACACTGAGCGACAGGGCGCCGCTAAGGGCGATGCTCCCCACTGCGCCGATCACCACGGCCATGACGCTCAGCAAGATCAGGAGAAAATTCATCTGACCAATAACGGCGGTTGCCATTTCAGTGGTTGAATCTCCCATACCGAAAAAACCGCGTACAGCTGAGATCTCGACGTTATTTTGTTCGTAAAAATCGCGCAAATTTCTAGCGATGGCAATCTGCTTTTGGGGATCTTCCTCCCAGGTTTGAATCCAAACTGACTGACCTCGACCCACAAAACCCATGTCATGAAGTAGCAAATCCCTGGGCGCGCTGGCAGTGTTGGGGATAAAAGGCAAAAACGATAAACCAACGATCTGCCAATCCCGTTCTTCATACTCCGCGTATTGCAGCGTAATCCAATCCCCCACGCCTACACCGATTTCCTCCGCGAGTTGCTTATCTATGACGATCGCATAGCTATCCCTCGGATCCAACCAGCGTCCTGCAAGAATCTCGGCACCGAAAAGCTGGGTAGGCAGCGGTACTCCAAACAGGATATTAATGGTCTCATCGTCTTCTGATTCCTGTTGTCCAGCCGGGCGAATAGTTGGAGCTGCAAATCCCCACATTTCCATTGCCTTCACATCTGGGTGGGACGAAGTCAGGTCTTCAATGTAGCTGAAACGCTGAGGATTTTCGAAAATCAGGGTTACATCTGCGTTTATTATCGAGAAAAAGACATCCTGCGTAGTGTACTCAACTGCTTCACGTACCGCCACGACCGCCATGAACATTAGGCCGCTGAGCACCAGTCCAACCTCTAAAAGAATTACGCGCCGTTTGTGGCGGAAGGTATTGCTGATGGTGATCAGGACCAATCGTGAGATAAAGCGCATCTTGGCAAGGGCACGCTCCAGCAGGCCGGTGTTAGTGCTCAAGCCATAGGTGCTGATCGCCTCTCGCACAGTGATCCGCGCGCCAGAGATAATTGGGATCAAGGAAGCAAGCACCGGTGCCAGCAGGCAGAGCAACACAACCAGAATGATGACGGGCTGCGAAACTTCAAATGCTCCCAGATCAGCACCAAAGCTGTTGGACAACCATGTTGAGATCGCCCAGGCACCATATATGGCGAGGGGTAGAGCCAACAATAAGGCCAAGAGACCATAAATAAAAACGGAAATGAAATACAGACGCAGGATGTGCCACGTTCTCGCACCAACCGCTTTCATAACCCCAATCTGGTCTACCTGCTGGGCGATGAGCACGTTTATAGTATTATAGACTAGGAGCAGACCCAAACCCAGAGACAGAAACCCCAGGATAGTCAGGACCAGGAAAATACCGTCCATCTGGGATTGGAAGATGTGCTCATTGGGGTCAAAGATCGCGCGACCAGAATCGTAACCTTGCTTCTCTAATTTATCTTGCAAGCGGTCAGCCAGATCGGTTACCGCTGCTTCTTCGTATTCGGGTGCGGATACCAGAATCTGATTGAATCCATCTATTCCAACGAGCTTCTCAAAATAATCATTGGTCGCATATAGCTGGAGCATACCGCCAAAATATGCTGGCTGGATGAGCTGGTCGTATAACGCGCCGGAGAGCTGAACTTTGGTTTCCCGATCATTAACCCGAAGATAAATCTCCTTATCAAGCGAGAGACCGAAATAATCTTCCGCATCCTGACCAACCGCAAATATTTCTTCGTGAGGCCAATCTCCTTTGATCAGCTCAAGTTTGTTCAACTTTTGATTTTCGTATTCGAACCGCGAAGAAAGTGTAGCTTGCTGCCATTCCTCTTCCGGGTTCACACGCCACTCAATAAAGGTGCTGGTCTTTCCCTCGAGAACATCCACACCCTCAACATCTTCCAAAACCCGCAGCTCATCTTCGCCCAGGTAGGTGGTGTATAAATTGATCATCGCTGGAACCTGGGATTTCCAGAGATCCTCCATACCTGGGATCATCAGATTGCGCGTGCCCATGATCATGCCGATCGAGCCTGCGCTCAGGCCGATGATGAGAATTACCTGGATCGTACGGCCTTTGTTATTCCACAGATCACGAAATATTTTGGAACCAAGAACACCCATAGCACCTCAACTCATCAAATTACTAATAACCGGTCCAGCCGACGACACCTACGAATTCATCGCGAGTGATCTTTCCATCGATGATTTCTACCGTGCGCGGAACCCGGCGGGCTAATTCCTTGTCGTGCGTGACCACCAGGAGGGTCTTGCCCTGGTCTACCAATCGCATGAACAGATCAAAAACATCATTGGCATTTCGAGTATCCAGGTTGCCGGTTGGCTCATCTGCGACCACCAGGTCTGGGTCATTGGCTAAGGCGCGAGCGATGGCAGCCCGTTGCTGTTGCCCGCCGGAAACCATGCCGGGTAGTTTATGAGCTTGATCAGTCAATCCCACAATCTCCAATAGTTGCATCGCCCGCTCGGTTTTCTCCCGGCGGGAGTACTTCTTAGTGAAGTCCATCGGTAGGATAATGTTTTGTAGCAGACTTAAGGACGGTAGCATTTGGAAGAATTGGAAGACGATGCCGACGTGCTGGCCGCGCCAGGCAGCCAGCTTGTTCTCGCTCATCTTCTGAATCTCGAGACCCGTCACGATCACCTGACCATCCGTGGGGTGGTCAATTCCGGTGATCATGTTGAGCAGGGTTGATTTACCATTTCCCGAGGGTCCAACAATGGATACGAACTCTCCTTCTTGGATATCAAAGGAAATACCTTTGAGCACCGTTACTTCGCTATCCCCAACTGGAAAGCTCTTGACCACCTCGACTACCTCGACCAGTGGGTCCTTGCCATTTTCACTATTCATGTGCCTTACTCCATTCTGCCAGTCAAGCGCTATCCCCCTTCAACTGACCAGATCAAAGACAGCTGCGGCCTGTAATTGTCTGTGTCGTACCATGCCCCTACATCAACAGTCTTGACGCCCTCGGCAGCTAATTTCAAATCGACGTCTGTCCACATCTCATTTTGAACGAAAGCTGCCATACGACCGTATCTCTCTTCCTTTAGCAAGCGGGCAGCAGTGAGAGCGAAATTTGCCGCGCCTAAAAGATCTTGCCCATCCGGTGAACCAGTGCGCAGTAGATAAGTTAGCGGTTGAAGAAATACCTCTTCACCTACAACATTCTCCAGTAATCTTGCCGCGACCATGCCGCTACCCACCAGATTCCCTTCTCCCGACGACCGCTCTTTACTACTGCTTACCAGCAATCCATTTCCATCGCCTGATGGGAATAAGTGCGCATACTTGTCAACCTTTTCGGCGATAACCTGGGAGCCATCGCAAACGATCAGAATAGCGTAGTTGGCCGGCGTTTGAAGCTTATCTTCCATGATCAGAGACGCCAATTTTTCAGGATCGTAAGGCACTTCCGGGATAATTACCCTGTCGGCACTCCCCAGGATCCCCATCAAGAGGGTGCTATAGCCGGATTTGGCTGCAAATGTCTCCACAACGATGACCTGTTCGCGAGAACCTGCCAGTGCGCGCAATTCATGGATGAAAGTCACCCCTCTCGCTAGCCCCGTGCTGAAACCCAGGGTGTAGTCGGTACCGTGGATATTGTTGTGAATAGTTTTAGGAACCGCGATGACCGGGACCCCTTGCTGGCTAAGGTAGGCGGCAAAGTGCAGCATGTCATCATCGCCGAGGACAATTATTGCCCGATAGCCCAATCGGTGAACGACCTCTTTAATATGGCTCGTCAGGTCTTGGCGATCTTCTTTTGATGAACGGAGAAATTCGGGCACCATTAAATTTGGAACGGTGCGGGGATCAAGTCGACTGGAATGTAAGAATGACCCGGGCGTACGGTCGATCGGGCGCACCATGTTCTTGGTCAGCTCGATAAAGAAGTCGCTGTATGAGCTGGGGTCACGTGGGTTGTAGTGGATCAATCCCTCCCAACCTTTTCGCACACCGATCGGCTCAAAACCTAAATCAATGACCCGGTAAACCAGGCTCTTTAAGCACATGTTCAGGCCGGGTACATCCCCACCACCAGTCAAAATGCCAACTCTTTTGGTCATATTAAGACTCCTTCTTAATTACCAACTGGGTTAGGAATGATCCACAAGATATTGCAGGGTTGCAAATGTCATGGGTGAGATGTTTGCTGATATGCAATCCTGCCAGTATTCGCTATATGTTTATTGAAATCTAAAACAAGATTTATGCACCATGAATTCCGTTAAAATTCTATTTAATATTTATTAATTGTGCTAGTGATATTCATCCTGATCTAAATAACACTTTCAAGACAAGATCCGTTTCGCTCAACAGGAATCACAATCGATATGGGCACTGAAAAACTATCTAGATAAGTTCGCCAGCGGGATGGAGAAGCAGGGAATAGAAGTCGTGCCCAAAAGCGTTATAGAGGATTGCCTGGTATTGGTAGAGCAGATGGGTGTCGAATCCACACGGCTTTCCCAGCGGGGGATTTTCATCCTGCCGAGGCGATAGGGATCCATAAAGGTGATCGCACACAGTTCATTGAATCCCAAATATGATGTCAGCATTGTCCGCAAGCTGGATCAATGCTAGGATAACTAGTTCTTAGGGGGCATTATTCCGTAGACGTAAAAACAGTTTTCTGGTGTGGAAATGAAAAAAGTTCTTTAGAAAACCTCAATTACAGCTGGTAATACAGGATGCGGTGAGCGCGCTGCACCGTTTTGAATGCTCCAGCCAGTTTGTAAGCCACGCGATACCCAAAGTTGATTTGGGCCAGATCGGGATCGTCATTGAAATGCCACTCCTCAAGGAGTTTGATGCCGGCTGCCCAGGACTCCATTTCATGCGGATCGTCAATGCCCCACCCAATTGTCGCGCCGGTATTTTTTAGAGAGGGATGGCTGGTGGCTGAGCGCGCCGTCATCCGGCTGAAGACGTCTGCGATCAATCGGCAGCCCGGGAAGGTCTCCTGCAGCCTGAGCACAAGTCGCTTCACATCAGCCTCGCCCAGGTACATCAATAATCCTTCTGCGATAACCAGCACTGGCTGGCTGTCGGACGTGACTTCATCCATCCATTCCAGATCCGTCACGGAGGCAGCGATCATTTGGTAACGCTCACTTTCCGTGAAGAACTGATGGCGGAGTTCGATCACGGGTGGCATATCCAGGTCATACCAATTGACCCGACCGTCGTCCACGCGCAGGAAACGGCTATCCAAACCGCAGCCAAGTTGCAGCACTATTCCGCCAGGGTGATCATTCATGAAATCTTGCGTGACCATGTCCATTTTCTTGGCTCTCTGGCACACCAGGATGACGGTCTTGTAGGGTACCCGCAACTGGTCAAAGTCATAGTCCACCTGGTTGAGGATATCTTGAGCCTGCGGGTCAAAGAACAGCGGGTTATCCGGTTGGGATTTGGCATAGAGCGTGATCAGCAGTGTCTCCTGCTCGGGCGTCAGCATCACCTTGACTCTTGTGCTCATCGTTTTTCTCTCCTGTGATAACTAGAAATGAATGGCTTGATTTGGGATCACCTGATCAATAATAACAAAGATCTATTTGAAATAATATTAAACTCAACTATTGATATCACAAAAATCTTGGATGGTGTCAATCCGAAGATTGGTTATTCTCGTTCATGCAACATATTTTTTGTAAAAGTGGTCAGGTGATCCCATTACGACGTAATTCAGTACCTTTCAAATGATAAATATATCCTGCCTGTCTCCCAAGTTTCGCTGATCTCCATCAGTACGCCGCTGACAAGTCTCAAACAAGAATCTTCGGATGAGAAGATGCGAACGACACGTGTTCGACGTCGAATTTCCAGGCATACTCGCTCGAGACTGTTGACCGTACGGATCCTGCGCCGGTGATCTTCTGGAAAGGAGAACACAGTCAAGCCTTCCGGAATGTTACCTTCCAGCCAATCGGCAAGTTTGGATGCCTTCTGTGCATACTTCTCAACCATCTTGCTCAACAGGGCTTCAGCCTGGTCTCGGTCGGGCGCATTGAAGATGGCTCGGATATCTGCTGCAACTTCCCGCTTCATACGCTGGCGAGGCACATACTGACTGGCGTTCTGCTGGAGATGGAACTGACACTTCTGCCAAGGAATGCCGCTGAAGACTGCTTTGCAGGAAGTCTCGCCAGTGCAGTTCTTGCTCACCTAGCGAAACCGACACTCCTAGGATCAAGCGTTTGCCATCCGGTTTCACTCCACTGGCTAACAGTACAGCAGTATCCCGGACTTGACCATCGACCCGTACCTTCTCGTACATGGCATCCAGGTACAGATAGATGATTGTGTCCAAGGGACGGTTTCGCCAGGGTTCCAATCCTTCATCCAGCAACGCTGCAGCTCGACTGAACTGAGCGGATGAGATTTTACTGCCACATAATGTTTCTGTTATGGCAGCAACCCTGCGAGTGGACACTCCCTGAACGTACATCTCGGCCAGCGCCAGCATCAACGCCCTTTCACTGCGCATTCCCTTCTCTAATGCTTGTGGGTAGAAACCACCTTCTCGAACCTGAGGTATGTCAAAAGTGATTGGCGCAATGCGAGTGGTGACCGTTTTGGGCTTGAAACCATTGCTATGGCCTTGACGCTCTGCGGACCGTTCATATGGACCAACGCCTAGATACTTCTGGCGTTCCGCTTGCATGGCGGTGTTGACTACAATGCGGATCAGTTCAGGTATGAATTCCAATCCTTGCTCAGCCACCTGCTCAAGTAATTCAGTTGGTAAGGTAAAATCTTCTCGGTAGGTCATGGTGTGCTCCTTTTTGGTGTCGTAACCTTAGGATACACCTGACCTACTGTTCTTTGATAACTAATTTTTACAGAAAGAAGTTTACACTAGCAATATCGGTCTTTTCCATAAGCTAGTTAACACATTAGATATTATGTTTGGTTAGAAAAATTTTTGATTTACCCGCTAATGTTTGAGCTGAGCAGCCAACCCGCTTCTTCGATAATACAGCAAGGCTAGGTAAATCCAGCCGAATACCAGGTCTTTTCCAACGAATAGTTAGCTGGCCTATTCCCATACATCAACATAATAAGCTAGCGTTGAAATCGGGTTGGATCAGTAATAGTCCTCTATTCCATAACCGAACTGCTTTTGATTCGCCGATTTGGCGATAAGGTGATCTAAGCGTTTGGTAAACTCCTCAGGTCGGTTTCTGGCAATGTCAACATATGCTGCACGTATTCGTTGTTATGAAGGCGAAGTTTTACGATAGAATGACCACGCTTCTTCGTTTGATTTAAGAGAAGATAGTATGTCGTTTGGAATTTTACCTCTGGTCGGACATCGCCAATGATTTCCATCACTGAAGGGATGACTTTATCTGCGCGAATAAGGCAAGCTATCCGCTGCCATTCTGCTGGGAGTTGCGTGGGCGTCCTGGCACATCATACCGGTTGTGCAGGCTGGACGATCTCAAGCATGGATCGCCTGGCAATGCCTCTTCTGGGTGACATCACGGGTTCTTTTCGTCTGTTTGTACAATAACACTGGGAAGAGCGTATTCGCCGCAGCACTCTATCACGCCATGCTGAACATGACCTGGCAACTATTTCCGGCCAATGGATCATTCTACGATCTGCGCATCACTGGCCTGATCGTCGCAGTTACGGCTCTATTCGTCATAGTCGTCTGGGGTCCAAAGACACTGACTCAATATCGGTTTTCCCGATCAGGATAGCCATTTATCAGGAAATACCTATCAAATCTCAAACAAAGGAGCTTTAGATGAATGAGAGTATGAAATTGGAAATGATATCCAAATACCCTATTGAGAACCAGCGCACTACGCCGCTCCTATTTATACATGGAGCGCTGCATGGAGCCTGGTGTTGGGATGTGCATTTTCTGGATTACTTCGCTCAACGCGGTTACGCCTCTCATGC
>JBFFEL010000142.1:0-9731 GCA_041558875.1 Anaerolineales bacterium | reverse complement strand
TCCCCGGCCTCTGTTCTGCTTAAGAAAGCCGCCGGGATTGAAAAAGGCTCCTCCAATCCTCCCCGGGAAAAGGTCGGGACTGTAACCCGCAGTCAGGTGAAGGAGATTGCCGAGATTAAGATGAAGGATTTGAATGCCAACGATATTGAAAGCGCTATGCGCCAGATCGAAGGCACAGCCCGCAACATGGGCCTGGACGTAGTCGAATAAAACCTGTGGGAGGGATTGCTCTTTCTGGTGATATGAACCGCAGGAGCACCCATTTGAACCACCAAGGAGATAGCATGGCAAAGCATGGAAAAAAATATCTTGCGGCTGTTGAGAAAATAGACCGCGAGAAAGATTACGAACCAAAAGAAGCGATCGCTCTCGCTAAGGATACTTCCACAACGAATTTTGACGCCACAGTCGAAATTCATATCCGTCTAGGTGTAGACCCCAGGCATGCAGATCAGCAGGTACGCGATGTCGCCGTCCTGCCGCACGGCCTTGGAAAATCAGTGCGGGTGTTGGTATTCGCCCAAGGTGAAGGCGCTGCCCTGGCCCGGGAGGCGGGCGCAGATATCGTGGCTGATGACGACGAAACCTTGAAGAAAATCCAGGATGGCTGGACAGATTTCGATGTTGCGGTGGCTACGCCTGACATGATGGGCAAAGTCGGCCGGTTGGGTCGCGTCCTTGGACCGCGGGGTTTGATGCCAAATCCAAAAGCCGGGACTGTCGTCGCCGAAGAGCACCTGCCTCGCGTGGTTGAGGAATCCAAAGCGGGGCGAGTTGAATTCCGCGTAGATAAGACCGCCAACCTGCACGTACCCATCGGCAAGGTTTCCTTTTCAGAAGAAGCTTTGTACGACAATATGGCCGTCTTGATGGATGCCATCAAGAAGTCCAGACCACCTGCCGCCAAGGGAGCTTATGTCCGTCGGGTGACGCTGACTACTACGATGGGCCCCGGCATCAAAGTTGATGTCAACCAGGCTCTCGCGATGGAGGAAAGCGAGTAAAATAGTTTTTTCCTGCAACCGGCTTAAGCCGGATAACTAACTGCTTCGCCAGAGACAGCAGGTGCTGAGGGTCATTCAACCCGAAGCTTAATTTCCTGCCGAGGTGAGGACGACTCCTGCAAAATTAATAAATTCCATCCCCATGGAAAGGAGAGTCTTTGCCCGGCAAGATGCGAGGCAAAGACTTTTTATTGAAAGGAGGCAAGAAACCATTGGCTGTATCAAAGGAACGAAAGAAAGAGATCGTCGAGACATATCAAGAGTGGCTAGATAATAGCCAGGCGGTCTTTCTGGCCGAATATATCGGTCTGACCGTGAAAGATATGGACGACCTGCGGGATAAAGTTCGCGAGGCTGGCGGAGAATTCCATGTCATCAAGAACACCCTCGGGAAACTGGCTTTTGAAGGCGCCGGATATGACGTTCCACCAGAATACTTCCTGGGGAGTACGGCTGCCGGATTTGCATTTGAGGATGCCCCTGCCATGGCCAAGGCGATGGCGGATTTTTCCAAATCGGTGCAGTTCCTTAAATTCAAGGGCGGCTACCTCGACACGAATATGCTCAGCGCTGAAGAAATTAAAGCTTTTGCCGAACTACCACCCTTGGAAGTTCTCCGCGCCCAGCTGCTCAGCACCTTGCTTGCGCCCGCCAATCAGCTGGTTCGCACGCTTGCTGAACCAGGCCGGCAAATGGCAGCTGTATTACAGGCCTATGCTGATGCACAAGATGCTCCCGCGGAAAGCTGATCTCAATAGAATCTGATATATAAATTATTACTAACTAAACGAACATACAGGAGAAAGAAATATAATGGCTGACGTAGATAAGATCTTTGATCAATTAAATGAACTCACAGTACTTGAAATAGCTGAACTGGTCAAAAAGGCTGAAGAAACCTGGAACGTCTCGGCTGCTGCACCTGTTGCGGTTGCTGCTGTTGCAGCCCCTGCCGCTGCCGCGGGTGGAGAAGCTGCAGAAGAGAAGACCGAATTTGACGTGGTCATCAAGGATGCTGGACCGAAGAAGATCGAGGTGATCAAGGCAATCCGCCAGATGTCCAGCCTTGGCTTGAAAGAGGCTAAGGAATTGGCTGAAACCCCGGACGCGAAAGTGCTCGAGGGCGTTGGCAAAGATGCCGCCAATGATGCCAAATCCAAGCTAGAAGCTGCTGGAGCCACGATCGAATTGGCTTAGCTCGTTCAATCTAATTATCAAGGTCGCCTGAACTGAGGCGACCTTTTTTCTTTGCCCAGGCTGTGGTATATTCATGAGAATTCAGGAAAACATTAATTTTCATTGATATGAACGCCACCCTTCCTTTATAATAGGATAGGGAGTTAAACTATCAAACTTCTCCAAACTCAAAAACATCAGCTGATTAGGAGGGCATATGAGTGCTCGAATATTGGTGATTGAAGACGATGAAGCGATCTTAAAATTTCTCCGCCGAGGATTAGCATACGAAGGATATCAAGTTGATATTGCCACCGATGGACAGATGGGTCTGGGATTGGCTCGAGACAACCCGCCCGATCTGGTCGTCCTCGATTTAATGCTCCCCGGGATTGATGGCCTCGAAGTCTGCCGCCGCTTGCGAGCTGGTGGTCCGGTGCCGATCTTAATTCTGACCGCAAAAGATTCTGTAAACGACCGCGTGCTCGGTCTTGATATGGGCGCCGATGATTATATGGTCAAACCATTTAATCTGGATGAAGTGCTGGCGCGCATCCGGGCCTTACTGCGCCGCGCCCAACCCAGCCGCCCTCAGGTTCTGCGTTTTGCCGACCTATCCCTGGATACCGGCACCAGGCAGGCATATCGGGGCGAGCGTACGATCTCTCTCACCGCAAAAGAATATGAGCTTTTAGAGCTCTTCATGCGTCACCCCAGGCAGGTCCTCACCCGGGATGTGATCTTTGACCGGGTGTGGGGATACGATTTCGGTGGTGAAAGCAATATCATCGAAGTCTATATTCGCTACCTGCGTCAAAAATTGGAAGTTGACGAAGAACCCCGATTAATTCACACAGTGCGCGGGATGGGATATGTGCTGAGAGAGCCTGCCTGATCTCTTCACAGCATGTCCCTGCGCGCACGTTTAACCCTTCTATACACCTCCCTACTCGGGGGAATCTTGCTGCTGTTCGGGGTAGCAGTCTACCTCATCATCAGCTTCTTACTAATTGCGCAGGTTGACTTGGCGCTCCAACAGGCATTCGACGAGATAGTCGCAGCAAACATGGAGGCAGGGAATACAGAACTCATTTCCCTGCCTTCTCTTGAATTAACCGGGGTGGTCGCACAAACATGGGACCGCAGCGGACAGCTGCAGCTGAAAAACTACCCCGGTGGATTTGTCCGTCCCTTTGATCCGCTTGGTCTCCAATCATCCGTCCCGGTCTACCGCAGTATATTCATCGAAGACCTGCATATGCGGGTGCTCAGCGTCCCGCTGGAGATCGGCAACCGGCCCATCGGTACTCTGCAACTGGCCACCAGTCTGGTCGTCGTTGACCGTACGCTGAACGTGCTTGTCACCGTGCTCCTGTTAGGTTCAATCATCGCAATGGCGATCGCGGGCATTGTCGGTTGGTTGACCACGCAAAGGGCACTGGCTCCGCTGGAGGCTGTCACTCAAACAGCGCTACGAATTACCAGGGCGGATGATCTTTCCCGCCGTATTTCTTACCAGGGTCCCCCTGATGACGAGGTCGGCCAGTTGATCCACGCCTTCAACCAAACGCTACATCGTCTGGAGAATCTCTTTAATACACAACGCCGCTTTTTAGCTGACGTCGGTCATGAGCTGCGCACGCCATTGACGGTGATCAAAGGCAACGTGGACCTGATGCAACGTATCGGCAGTTTTGATGAGGAATCGCTGGTCAGCATTAAGAATGAGGTCGATCGCCTTACCCGCATGGTTGGAGATTTGCTCCTGCTCGCCCAGGCAGAGTCGGGCAAGCTGCCCCTGGATATCCACTTAGTCGAATTAGATACACTGCTGCTTGAAGTACTCAACGAAATGTCCGTCCTTGCCCGGGAAAAATTACTACTTCGCCTCGGGGAAATCGATCAAGTGCTGGTGTGCGGCGATCAAGATCGACTAAAACAGGTGTTGGTGAATCTGGTTGGAAACGCGATCAACTATACCCCTAGCGGGGGCGTCGTGACTCTTGGTTTAGGCAAGGTAGATGATCAGGCCAGGTTGACCATCCAGGATACCGGTCCAGGCATACCCAGCGAGGACCTGCCGCACGTTTTCGAGCGCTTCTATAGGGGAGAAAAATCACGCACCCGCTCCAGAGATGGCAAAGGCTTCGGATTGGGATTATCGATCGCTTATTGGATCATCCGCAATCACGGGGGTAGTATTGAGGTCGAATCAACCATGGGAGAAGGATCCACTTTTTCTGTATTGTTGCCCCTCGCGGAAGATGATTGTCAGTCTACGTAGAAAATCTGGGATAAAAATTATCATTGTGAAGATCCAATCCCTGCCATATTGAAGGAGCGTTTCTAAATCCTGTATCGAAGTCGAAAGGCAATAAAGTATCCCTAAATCGGTATTTGGCTGCTGACAAACATTAAATTAATTCAGTGGCTAGAAAAAATTCCTACTATTTATCACAAGCAAAACCCCTCCCACAAATCACTTGGGAGGGGCATTGCTTTTACCTTGCGAAGGCGTATCCAATGCGAAGTTAGGGATGAAGGTAGTTTTTATCGTTGCAGCTTCTGTACCCAGATAAATTGCTATTTACCTGGAAATAATCTGTCAGCGTGGATTGCTGCCCTTATTCCTGCCTGAGGCGCTCATCGACAGGGGGTGGTAGGTAGGTTCTGGCCGGGAGTAAGATTGCTCGGGTTGTGGAGTAGGTTTGTATGCCGTGCGTGTAGCTGGTTTTCTGGCCTGGACGGGAGCACCATTAGCTCGTTTTCCCCGCGACCGGGAAGAGTTATAGTTGTTTTGGTACTGCTGCCGCTGGCTGAACAGGCGGTCACCAGCCACAGAAAATGTGCCGATGATTAATACCCGGATCAACCAGACCAGGATGGCAACGAATAATGGTACTACTTTTAAGAGTGTTTCCCGGTCGACGACTGCATTGCCCAGGCTCTCATGGTTGAGCAAGGCGATCGAGACTCCCCACCAGGTAAGCATGGCGTTCATCGTAGCAGCCAAAAGCCAGGCTCCAAATAAATACCAGACCTCGTTGGGTTCATCTGCCCCTTGTTCCGGGGTGAACAACCGGGCTATTCCAGCGAAATCGATCCCACAGAAAGCAAGTGCAAGGATCGTCGCCCAGGCAATTCCTGCAAAATCTAAATCCCCAAGCAGATCTGACAATGCAAATTCTGTCGTGCTGTAATTGAATACTTCGAAGGCCAGCAAAGCAGAGATGATGATTATCCCAAACGCCAGACCCCTTCTGAAGGTGATACGGTTCAAGGCCTGATTGAAGTTCTGGTTGCGAGAGATAGATAGGTTCATTTTATACCTCCTCAATTCACTTCGCTATTTTTTCTTTTGACCAGATGGACGAATTGCGTTGTTCTGGCCAACCACTATAAATACACTTGATAAAGCTACCCATTTGTCATATACTATAGAACATATGTTCTGTTTTGTCAAGAGGCAATTTTCAAACTCGTTGATATTGACTTAATAGAACATTTGTGCTATTTTAGTGCTGAACATTAAATTTGTCAATCTCTTAGCCCATCAAACTCGAGGTGCACCGCATGAATGATGTCAGGCAGTTTATATTTCCTGGGGCGATTATCGGCAGCCTTATTTTGGCTTCTTTCGGATATACGGTCATGGCCAGTGCTCCCAGCTCAACCGATCAAACTGAAATGGAGCCAGGATCTTCATCCTCCCCCTCCAATGAAATCGTCCAAGAAATCAATAATACTGATTCAGATTCCCTGGAAGGAGAGAATAACTGCACTATCAGCAATGCTTTCCCACAAGATGTCCGTCAATGGTGCGAGCAGATTATGCGCCATGCAAAGAAGAATGGCTTAGATCCCGATCTAATCGCCGCGCTGATCTGGCAGGAAAGCGGCGGCAACCCAAGCGCATATTCGAAGAGCGGCGCGGTGGGATTGATGCAGGTTATGCCACGGGATGGAATCGCGGCCTCATTTCAATGCGTCAACGGGCCCTGCTTCACCAATCGGCCGACGATCAAGGAATTGGAAAAACCCAATTTCAACATCAAATATGGCACCGGTATGCTGGCTGGTTTACTGAACAAATATGGGGATTTGAGGGAGGCGCTAAAATTCTATGGACCGATGAATGTTGGTTATTACTACGCTGACAAGGTCCTCAATCTCTACCAGACCTACGGCAGCTAGGTCGGTTCTCCAGAGGTCAGATGAAAATGCAGCTGCGGGAAGTCCTGATATTCTCCCCCATTCAGGATCAGACGATAACCTTTATCTTCTAAATCTAGTTCTGCAATTAGTGATTGCACGGTGGTGAACAAATCCTTCAGGATTTCACTATCCTCTGTTTTGAGCTGCGTCAGATCGCGCAGCTCCTCTTTCGGTACCAGTAAAATGTGGACCGGGTAAACCGGTTGAGGGTGGTGAAAACAGATCAAAGAGTCTGTTTCACTGATTTTATTGATTGGCAGCCAATCATTCATATTGATCAATCCCCAGATTAACATCTGGCGAACGATACCAACCTTTGCAGCAATGCGTAAGATGTTAAACGCCTGGTCCATACATACCTGAAGGTAGCGGCCATGTTTGTAAAAAGCTACAGCGCGGCCATTACCCTGTCTGCAACCTCTCTATCCTTCTTATTTTCAAAGATTATATCTTTAGCGTTGTGAAACTGCATAAAAGAGCGAAAGGCTTGAGCGAGGTCAGCGATCAATCGGTCGTGCAGATCCACGCCTTCCTCAATGAACATCGACCGCACGATCATCCGCGCGTTCTTCCTGTCAATCTTCGGATCGATCCTGCCGATCAGATTATCTTTGTGCAGGATGGGCATATTGAAATATCCCCAAATCCGGGTCGGTGCTGGTTTATATGCTTCGAGCAAATTTCTAAAACTCCAAAACTGCTGGTCGCGCCCCCGGGCCCAAAACAGATTATCAAAAGGGCTGAGAAAGATGGTTCGTTGAGGTAAGATCTCTCCATCTGAGGCTTTTTCAAGCAGGTCTCGATCCCGGTAGTGGATGATATACGGTTGAATGGTATCATCAACGAGGCGCACTTTGACCTGGATGAATTTTCCTTCTTCCACCATCTCCTTGAGGATCCCGCGGACTGAATTACGCTTGCGGTATGTATAATCCGCGGCTTGAAGCGGCTGGCAAATACCTAATGCGCGCACCCCCAGTTCCAACCAGTACCGGTCCCGCAGCTCGGCGGTTGGTTCGCTTTCATCCACCCAATCCGGGAGCACCCGCTCGCGCAGATCGTAAACCCGCTGGAAATTGACCCGATCGGCGATCATCAGTTTTCCCCAGGAATACAGGAGCTCCAGAGCGTTCTTGGCCGGTTTCCAATCCCACCAGCTGCCTCTTTGAGGGCCGTCGTATTTGAAATCCCTGGCACGAAGAGCCCCTTCGCTCTTTATCCGTTCGTAAACAGAATCTAGCAGTTCTTGATTAACGGGTTCTGACAACCATCCCCCGGCCAGCAAATTCTGCTGGGCCGCATAATGCATATGAGGAATCTGGTAGCGATAATCCTCCAGGGGGATGATCGAGGCCGCATGCTGCCAACCCTCGAAAAGGCGCCTCTCGCCATCTGCATAAATCAAGTTATCGAAACCTGCTGTGTCGTAATTCCCCAACCGGCTCCAGGGTACGAGGTAATGACTGCGTTGAACAACATGCAGTGTGTCGATCTGCACACAACCGAGGCTTCTAACGGTTTGGTAGATGGACTCTTTATCAGCCAGCTCTGTATTCGGGCGGTCGGGTTCTATCAGTTGTTGTGCTGCCAGAGCCATCGCCCTGGCAGCTGAGAGATCATAGATCCTTTCGGTCATGTGCGCCAATAATCGTGTTATTCATCCAAAAAACCACCGGTAATATCCTCAAACGGACTACCGTAAAAAACCGCACTGTGATCAATCAGCTGTCCGGACTGGTAGACGAATTTGCCTGAAAAGAAGCCCGATCCTTCCAACCAGGGCAGGAAAATATAATCACCAGCCCACAGGTCAAGTTCCAACAGGTGTTCATCATCGATCCATTTCAAGGTTCCCTCGGCAGAATCTATTAAATCGCCGCTGAATTCTCGGGCGACGTATACAAAAGCATACCAATCCTCATCGTTTGCGAACAGGGGAAACGTGAGAAAACCTTTCAGGCGAGGCTTAACGATCTCCAGTCCTGATTCCTCGCGCACTTCGCGAATAACGCATTCCTCGGGAGTTTCACCTGGATTCAGCTTGCCTCCCAACCCATTCCACTTTCCTTGATGGATATCATTCTCTTTCTTGATGCGGTGGATCATCAAGGTCTGGCCGTCTTTTTTTAAATAGCACAATGTTGCCAGTTTCATCACTCGTATTCCAAGTCAAAAGTTGCTGCAATAAATCTTTATGCCGGGAACAGCCATTCCAGACCGCGCCACATACTGTTCCGCCAGGAGGTATAGTTATGCCCTCCAGCGAACTCCTGGTATTGGACCTGGTATCCCTTAGCCGCCAGCAGGTCATATATAACCTGATTGACCGACAGGAAATAATCAAAGATACCTACATCTATCCAGACTTTAACTGGCCTTTTAGGCAAGTGGTGAACCAAATCCTTGACTGCAAAATCATGACCATCAAAGCCAAAGCTTCCCGCCTGGCTCAAAATCCGTCCAAAAATCTGGGGAATGCGCAGTCCGGTGAAAAGGGCCATCAAGCCACCCAATGAAGCCCCCATGATCCCATAGGGTTCTTGTTCCGGATCAACCAGGTTGAGCTTCTCCTTCGCTAACGGCAGAACTTGCTCAACGAGAAAAGCGATCGTCGCTTCACTGCACAGATATTCCAAAGCGCGCGCCTGGCCGCCATGCGCCACCATCGCCAGGGCTAACGGTTGGATCCGCTTTTGGACGATCAGGTTACCTATCGTCTGGGTGATCTTCCCCCGGCTAAGATAATCATTACCATCCAGAATCACGAGCAAGGGGCAGGGCTCATCTATTGGTGGTTTGTACAGGTTGACTCGGCGCTGTTTTCCTGCAGCCAAACCATCTGTGCTTACCTGGTACCGCGATACCTCACCCCTGGGAATACTGCGCGCACGCCGGATTAACGGATTTGAGGGCGCTTCCGGCATATAGAAGTAATGGTTGCTATCACCCAATCCATTCGGGACGGCTCGAGGATTATTTGGGTCGGGGATCCTTTTACCCTTCTGCAGATCCAGGAATGCATATTCAACGTATGCGTTAATCGGTAAATTGGTCTGGTATATCCAGAGGTTCTCCCCCGCGCGGGTGAGCTGGAGCGGATCATGATCCCAGCCGGTGAAATCCCCGATCAACACTGGCGCAGATTCCCCCTCCCAGAGGAATGTCACCTTCTGGCCCTCAATGATTGGTGTGCCGGAGCGACCGGCGATTTCCAGAAATTTAGTCATTGATCAACGTGATGCTAAAACGCGTGAAACCGAGCTACCAATCCTCCTTGGCAATGAAATGAGATCAAACAGGAATAAATTCAAGCTCAGGTCCAGGGATTTTCCATCG
>JBFFEL010000141.1:0-9781 GCA_041558875.1 Anaerolineales bacterium | reverse complement strand
TACCTCTTATAGCAGTAATCCAGCAGCGCGTCCGAATAAAACTCCTCCGGGATGGGCACTTCCTCCCCCGCGGTCAAGCCGTTATAGCGGAGCAGTTCGGCATTCGGGTGATCCGGGTCATAACCGCGTGGGACTCGCTTATAGTGTTCGCCACCCAGCTGGTAATCGCCATTCTCAGAGACCTCTTGAATCGCTTTAACGAGTTCAGGACCAGCAACCGGATCGACGACCGCCTCCCGGTAAGCCTCCAACATGTCTTTGCTGAAGGTGTGAAGGCCAATTCCCACCATGATGTTCGGCGGTTCCAGATGAAAATAATAGCCTGAGGATTCGAACTTGGCACCATCGCCCTCCCACATCCAGATTCCCAGGTGGGTTTTGTATGGGGTTTTATCTTTAGAAAATCTGATATCGCGGTAGATGCGGAAAATTGACTTGTTGACGCGTGGATCAGCATGGATGCCGGGAGAGAGCTGTTTTAACCTCTCTCCCATCTCCACAATGAAATCCTGAGCTGGCTCCATAACATACTTCTGGTAATCCGGTTTATGCGCTTCGAACCAGGCTTTGTTATTTTTGTCTCTCAGCTCATGAAAGAATTTTACTGCTTCAGGTGGAAAACCACGAAATCCTGCCATCGAATCCTCCTTGGTTGGGGAAGTAAGGAACCTGAAAATGAGATCCAATTATTAATTGAATCTACTATTTAACGCAGTAATGAAATTGAAGATGATAATTAGCGCCTATACCTCATCTTCCGTAAAATATTCAAATTCAACTGTTTCATCTTCAATGAGAGACTCTTCTATTTGATCATCAGCTGATGCTGGATTTCTTGCTGATGTGAGCAGCTCTAGCTGGTCAATCTCTGGTTCATCGTCTTCCTCGTCAACTTCTGAAACATCCTGTTCAGCCTGCTCGTCATCTTCCTCTTCAATGAAAGGATCTTCTATTTGTTCATCAACTGATGCTGGATTTCTTGCTGATGTGAGCAGTTCTAGCTGGTCAACCTCTGGTTCATCGTCTTCCTCGTCAACTTCTGAAACATCCTGTTCAGCCTGCTCGTCTTCTTCCTCTAGAAATGCAATGGGTTGATCTATTTCAGGATCATCTTCTGGTGGATCAAAGCCCCATAGATCAATACTTATGCCATTTGGGGTCCGGAAGGAGCCAATAATTAATGAGGATTGGGAGGATGAAACAGAGGGCCATTGATCAAATATCACCCCGCGCCGCTCCAACTCGACCGCTGTATCCATGATGCGATCGACCATGAATTGCAAGCGGATTGAATCCGGGGCAGTCACTTCTGATTCTCTCTGGACGGGCACAACGGAAAAGAAGAAATCTCCATCGGGACTGGTAAACATCGCGTAATCCGGATCGAATGCATTGACAGGGAATCCGAGTATGTCAATAAAAAAGCCAACTTCAGCCGGGAAATCTGCCACCTTGTATTCGATGCACTGCTTCCAGCTTTTTCCCCAGGAAAATGGAAATGGATAAGTTGATTTTTTCCACATTCGATCCCAATCGTCTCGGGTGGCTGCTCTCTGGGCAATATCAATGCGCGCTTTACCATATGCCCGGAATCTAGGATTAATATGGTATTGCTTCTTAGGTTTGCGAATGATATCTAACATATAAACCGTCCTTACTGCTTAATTTCCAGCAGTCCGTGCTCAGTCAACCAATCTTGAGATGGTCCATCCCATAAATAAACTTTCAGATCAACTCGATCTTTAATATCAAAGACCACCCCCTCATCCACCAGCAGTTGCCGCTGTGTTTCCCCACCACCACCTTGCCGCAGACTGACCTTTCCCTGGGAATTGATCACCCGCTGCCAGGGCACATCCTCTGGACAGGCCGCCATTGCGCCACCAACCATGCGGGCACCCCTCACTTCATAGGCGCGGATACTCATCCCTCCCGGCGGTGGAATATTAGCCGCAATGCGTCCATAAGTGCAAACCTTGCCGGGAGGGATTTGGCGCACTAATTCCCAAACCTTCTCAAAGAAGGCCATCCGATCAGGAGCAGGGGTGAACTGGGATGCCATCACGAATATCTCCAAATTGAAGCTTGTTTACAGTTTCTCATTTGCAATCTAAATATAACACGAACACTTGTTCTATGTCAAGAATCACTGCATACAGCTGCTATTGGTGTGATCTAGCTCACACTCTGCCAATATTTCAAATAATGTGTTTTTATGGGTTTGCATAACTGACAAATTGCCCTCGATTCGATAAGATTGAATTAAATCATTCCTATTCGTTGACGAGACCATAAGTACTTAATTGTAGAAGGAGTTAATAATGGACAGAATGTATTTTGACCCCGGTCTCCAACAAGCCTATATCAAGCATACTCATCAGCGTTTACTCGATGAATCCACCCAAACCCGCATCACCAAGAGCGTAAAGAACGAGAAATCTGATCGTAAAGAAGTGAACATGTTGTCTATTGGTGAGAAACTTAGCGTGATAGGTCAGTTAATCCGAGATACTGGTCGCGAAATTATTACTGTGATCAGGGCGAGTGAGTACCCGACACAAGCTTGACCCTTCTCTGCTTGAAGGCAGACCAGACCAAAAAAATAATATATATAACCGGCATAGTTCAGCACCAATTCAGAGGGTTGGTGCTGAACTATTATCTAGCTTTCTTTTTACAACGCCTGCCTACCAGCATTCCAAAGAATTTTGGGAAACGACTTAACAATTATCACCTGGGGGAAATTTAGATGCAGTTCCTACTCTCTTCAATCATCTTAAATCTTATTTGGATTATAATAGTAGAAAATTAGTCGAAGTCCTTCGAATCACTGGTGAGGGTGCTTGGGAGGGTTTTCTGGTTGCTGGAGAACTGCAGCCAGAAGTAAAATCTTATAAGACTTAGAGGGGGCTTCGCACAGGTTGCGATTTCGATCCTTATTCCCAACCGAGCTTACATTCAAACAAACCCTCAGCTACACAATTCAATGGGTCGATAAGCAGTTAATAATTGTCCACACATCGACCAGGGCAAGGATCAAAAATAAGGATATTTAACAACTTTTGTCAATTCAAATGGTTTTTAAACGACCAACTTATAGAACGGTAGGAATCAATCCAACATTGAACATCGAACCCATCATCTGCAGGAATTAAAATGCCCGAGAACGAGCAAGAGCAAGCAGATCAATTGAAAAACGCTATCGCAACCCTTGAATCTCAACGAGAGGTGTTGGGTGAGGCAGTGGTTGAGGCCTCGCTTTCGGCATTACGTAAACAGCTCGCAGAACTCGAGCCAGATTCCGAGGCAGCTGCCAGACATAAGAAGCTTGTCAGCCTGGTATTTGTCGATATTGTTGATTCGACCAAAATTGGGCAGCATCTGGAGCCAGAAGAAATCCTTGAAATCATGGACAGCGGATTACAACGTCTGGCGCTACCGATCGAACAGTTTGGAGGTCGCGTAACCCGCTACATGGGAGACGGATTTAAAGCAGTCTTTGGTGATCCGGTCACACGAGAGAATGACGCGGAAATGGCGGTCCGGGCAGGCCTGTCAATACTGGAAGATACAAAGTCGTACGCCAGTGAGCTGCAGGAAAATTGGCAGATATCTGATTTCGATGTACGAGTCGGGGTAAATACCGGGATGGTTGCTGTCGGTGGTTTCACCGAATCTGATGACACCATGATGGGACAAACGGTAAACCTCGGCGCCCGGCTGGAAAGCGCTGCCCCACCAGGCGGATTATTGATTTCGCATGAGACATACCAACATGTGCGCGGCATATTTGATATCGAGCCTTTGCCGCCAGTAGTTGCGAAAGGTTTTGACGACCCTGTGCGGGTTTACCTGGTGAAGAGCTCCAAACCACGCGCATTTCGGACTGGAACCCGCGGTTTTGAGGATATGACCACGCGCATGATCGGTCGTGAGGCTGAGCTCAAGCGCATTCAGGACGCATATTTCAGTGCAGTGGAAGACAATGAATGCCAGGTCATCACAGCAATTGGCGAAGCGGGTGTCGGTAAATCACGACTGCTTGATGAATTTGAAAACTGGCTGGAAAGTCAGCCTGGCGAAATTTACCTTTTTAAAGGGCGCAGCAGCTCAGAAACCCAGGAGGCGCCATATTCTTTGCTGCGGGATGCCTTCTCCCAACGGTTTCAGATCCAGGCCAGCGACCGGTCAAGTGAGGTTCATCAAAAAATTGAGACTGGCGTTGGTGAGGCCCTTATTGGTGGCGAAGACTCTATCATGAAGGCGCATTTCATCGGCCAGCTGCTGGGATTCGATTTTGGAGATAGCCTCCACTTACAGGGAGTATTGGATGACGCCATGCAGCTGCGCGATCGAGCCTGGATTTATCTCGGAGAATTTATCCAGGAGATATCAAAAACCACTCCAGTGCTCCTGTTCTTAGATGATATCCATTGGGCTGACGATAGTTCGCTTGACCTGATTAACTACCTTTCTCAGAGTCTTTCAGATCAGCGATTCATGGTCGTCTGTCTGGCAAGGGCGCACCTTCTAGAACGAAGACCTTTATGGGGAGAGGGCCAGGTTACCCATACCAGGTTGAACTTAGATACGCTGTCCCCTCGTGATGGCCGCCACCTGGTTGAAGAGATACTTAACAAGATGGGAGAAGTTCCGATTGCCTTGCGCGAGCTCGTGGTCAGTGAAGCTGATGGCAACCCTTTTTATATTGAAGAGCTGATAAAAATGCTGATCGATAGCAGGGTGATCATCATCGATGACGAACCCTGGCGTGTAGAGCCCGCCCGTCTCTCAGAAATATTGGCTGACATGGATGTACCAAGCACCCTGACCAGCTTGCTCCAGGCGCGTTTGGATAAGTTAACGCCTGAAGAGAGGCGGGTGATCCAGCAAGCCGCGGTCATTGGGCGGGTATTTTGGGACGATGCTATCCGCCACCTTTACCTCACCCAAGATGGGGTCCAGGAAGAAGAACCCGACATTCCTGGCATCCTCGAACAGCTGCGCATTCAGGAGATGATCTATCACCGGGAGACCTCGGCGCTGAGCGATACCAAGGAGTTCTACTTCAAACATGCCATTCTGCGTGAAGTTGCCTACGACACAATCTTCAAGAAAGAGCGGCAGACATATCACTCCCGGATTGCCGAGTGGTTGATCCACGAAAATGCTGAAAGAGCTGGCGAGCTTACTGGAATGATCGGGGAGCATCTCGAATCAGCCGGGGAAAATGAACGTGCAGTCTCTTACTTCCGCCTGGCTGGAGAACAGGCTGCCCGCCAATATGCCAACCAGTCAGCCTTGAATTACCTTGGGCGGGCGTTAGATCTGGCTTCTGATTCTGATCTGGAAGAACGGTTCGCCATCCTGCTGGTCCGAGAACAGGTTTACAGTTTACTTGGCTCCCGGAACGATCAGAAACAAGATTTAGATCAGCTGGTGCAGCTGGCTGCAGAATCACGTGACGAGCGAAAACAAGCCGAGGTGGCTCTCTTGGAGGCGAGTTCAGCATCAGAGACCAGCAACTATTCCAAGATTATCTCTCACGCCCAGGAGGTGATCCGGATTTCAAAATCGCTCCAAATTCCCACCTTAGAATGCAAAGCCAATTTATTGTGGGGTCGGGCGCTCCTTTCAATAGGAGATTATTTGAGCGCCAAAGAACGATTCAGCGAAGCCCTGCAAATTGCTCAAGCTGGAGGAGAACCAAACCTGGAAGCCGACAGCTTGAGATATTTGGGAGCAGTTGACGAACGACTTGGAAAACAAACCACTGCAATCGATTATTTTGAAAGATCACTAGCTCTTTACCGCCAGATCGGTGACCGCAGGGGTGAAGGAAAAACGCTCAACCTGCTGGGCAACATATTACTCCTTCAAGGCGACCATGCAGGTGGTAAAAAGTATTATGACCAATTCTTGAACATCAGCCGGGAGATCGGAGATCGTTGGGGGGAGGGCCAGGTAATCCGTAACATCGCCGACACCTATTTGAGTAATTATGATTATAGCGGCGCGAGCAAATATTTGGAGCAAGCCTTAGAGATCACCCGGGAGATCGGCAACCGGACGATCGAATCCAGTTCCCTGGTCGGATTAGGCAATATATATCTAGAGCAAGCCGAATATACCAAGGCGAGAACTGTCTTCGAACAATCCTTGAATATCGCTCGCGATATCGGCAATAAACCCTGGGAAGCGAAAACGCTCAGTCAAATCGGTCGCTATTTCCATCGTCAGGGAGATTACCTGCGCGCCCAGAGCTATTACGATCAGGCGATCGAAATATATCAGCAACTCGGAAATCAATTGAGTGAGAGCCGGGTGCTGACTGACTACAGCCTGCTCTACCACCATTTAGGGGATGATGACACCGCCCTCGAGAAAAGCAAGGCAGCCCTCTCAACTGCCGAACAGCTCAATCACACCAGGTATCAAGGCCGGGCGCTAACCCAACAGGGGCGCGCGTTTTCGGGTCTGGAACAATATGACAAAGCTGTTGAATCCTACCAACGGGCGCAGGAGATATTTCTCGAGATCGGGCAAAAGAACCTGTCAATGGAAGCGCTGGCCGGTTTATCAGGGGCAATCCTAGCCAGGGAGGAAGCGACCGCTGCATTGGCTCACATTGAAATCATCTTAAGCCATCTGCAGGAGTATCGGGCACCAGAATTCAAGGTGCTAGGTGGCGAAGGAGTGACCAGCACGACGAGTGAAACCGGCGCCATTCCTGGTTTGGAAGGAACTGGCGATCCGATGTGGATATACCTGACTTGTTATCAAGTCCTTAAAGCCAATCACGATTCACGAGCCCAGGACCTCCTCTCCACAGCCCAAAATCTCCTCGAAAGCCAGGTAGAAAAAATTGAGGATCCAGATTTACAATTTTCTTTCTTGAATAATGTAATTACAAATCGAGCAATTCAATCTGCAGGAAATTCGGGAGGGAATTGGTGAAAGAAAAACTGCTCGCCCAGGCACCGATTTTCAAAGGCCTCCCAGATGAGGAGATCAAGAAATTAACCGACTCGCTGCGAGAATTGGAAGTACCTCCGAGTACAACACTATTTCGAGAGGGGGATCCAGGTGACCGCTTTTATATCATTATCCAGGGACATATCGAGGTGATAAAAGCTCTCGATACACCCGAAGAAAGATTGATCGGTATCCGCGGGCCGGGAGAATTTGTTGGTGAGTTGAGCTTAATCAATCGTGCCGGGCTGCGCACAGCAAGTGTTCGCTCCTCAGGTCCCGCCCATCTATGGGAGATGTCTCATGAAGAGTTCGATGAACTGCTCCACGAGCAGCCCAGCATGGCTTTCGAATTGATCAACGTACTAAGCGAACGACTGACGACGGCCCACGATTCAACCATCAAGGATTTACAGCAGAAAAACCTCGAACTGACCAGGGCATATGAGGATTTAAAAGCTGCTCAGGCACAAATCATCGAGAAGGAAAGGTTAGAAAAAGAGCTGCAGGTTGCCTTTGAAATTCAAACCAGCATCTTACCCCAAACTTTGCCGGAATTGGATGGCTATGATTTTGGCGCGCTCATGGTACCTGCCAGGGCAGTTGGGGGAGACTTCTATGATATTATCTCCTTGAGTCCTGATAAAGTGGGGATTATTATCGGTGATGTTGCGGATAAAGGGGTGCCATCTGCAATATTTATGTCCCAAACTCATGCCCTTTTATATGCAATGGCGACTCGTGATACACCTCCAGATCGAGTTTTGCAGCGCGTCAACCAGCTGTTATTAAAAATCGGCGAATCCAACCTCTTTGTGACCGTACTTTACGGTGTGTTGGATAAACGGACGAATCAATTCACTTATGCTCGCGCGGGTCATGAACTGCCGATCATCGTAAGCGCAGATGGCAAGGCAGAAACCGCATCCTACGACCAGGGACAGCTGATGGGGGTACTAGAAGGGCCAATTCTGGATGAACAAACTATATCCATCCCACCAGGAGGCATAATGTACCTCTATACGGATGGGGTTATTGATGCCCGGCATGCTAACGGTGATTCGTTCGGAATGGAACGCCTGATTGACGAAGTCAGCAATTCCCGCGATGGGACAGCCCAGGATTTATGCGATCGCCTCTGGCAGAGTCTGTGTGCTTTCCAGAGCAAGAACGCTCAGGAAGATGATGTCACCCTGGTGGTAATTAAATCAACTAGTTAATCTCTTCAGGTTATTTATTACCGGTACCAGGTTGGAGCAATTCAACCAACTTAAAATCATTATCGTTATCGCGCTTATCTTGATCACATTTGGTGGAAGGGTGTCACCACGCGGGTTGGATTCCAATTGAACAACATCGCGATTCCAGAACTAGGTTATTATGATGGTGCCGAAGATGATTCAGGCAAATGGGAGGCAGGCAATTTTATCCGTAGCTCCAGCTTCGCCCCTGTTGAATGGATCGTGCGGTTGATCACACCTGGAGATCCACTACACGTGAATCGTATTGTATTGAATCCTGAAATGTCGGCTGAATTTGATATTGGTGGTATTGGTAGTGAATATTAACGTATCGCGGTGATTGTCTCACCGAGAACCCCCACAACAAGATTGGAGCTGGATTATGAGCTTGTATTCCAACATCCCCGGCGAAGCAGCTGGTGAAGAGGATTTCTTACGCAGCTTGCCTTTATTCGCTGCTCTCGATCAAGAGCAGATCAAACAGGTAGCTGCACGTATACATCGACGTGAATTTGCATCTGGGGTGACTTTATTCCACCAGGATATGCCCGGTACGATGATGTACATGGTTGAATCTGGAAGCGTACGGGTAGCCAGTATTGGCCGCACCGGCCAAGAACTAACCCTCAATGTTTTCGGGCCAGGCGAGATCTTTGGCGAATTATCTATCCTGGATAGTGAGCCGCGCTCTGCCACAGCCATCACGATAACTCCGACAGTGGTGTGGCTGCTTGCACAGGATGACCTGGCTAAATTCATGAATGAATACCCATCTGTTAACCAGGCCATCGTCCAGCTGCTCGTAGATCGCGTGCGAGGTACAGCCTTACGTCTGGAAGCGATGACATTTCAAGATGTTTTAGGCAGATTGGCATTTGAACTGCTCAGCCTGGCTGATCGCAGTGGGCAACCTGGTGAGCGGGGCATTGAAATCACCATTCCGCTGACCCAGGTCGATCTGTCAACCATGGTTGGGGCGACGCGAGAAAGTGTCAACAAGGCAGTCTCGATCTTACGCACCCAGGAATTGATCGATTTCGATGGCAACCACTGGTTCATCCAAGATTCTGATGGACTGCAGCGGATCCTCCACGAACGGGGCCGCTAAATGGCACTCGATTTATATTCCGGATTCACACCAAGATTGAAATTAGTTGATGAGGGTAATTTGTCGGGAGATCCCTGGTCTAAGTGTGCCCGGGAGTCATTGAAGGAGAAAGGACAAATCACAGATTATCCACCAGAAAAGAATCCTATGGTCAACGAGAAAGATTGAAGCGAGCTCTGTGTAAGGAGATAGTTGGCTGGTTCGGCTCCGGTCGGTTATAGTGATAAAAAAGAAGCATATTAATGTTGAATTTCACGATATATAAATACCAAGCCGCCCTCATTGGGGCGGCTGTTCTCGTTTCCGTTGACGGCGTATGTCCCCCGTGATAGAATGCGCCTTAATCGGGCGCGTAGCTCAATGGTAGAGCAGTGGCCTTTTAAGCCATTGGTTGCAGGTTCGAGCCCTGCCGCGCTCATTCGATAGACGTTTTTGGATTAAAAATCCTTACAAAACGCCT
>JBFFEL010000140.1:0-9802 GCA_041558875.1 Anaerolineales bacterium | reverse complement strand
TAATTTACGAGCCTATGCACTTCGCAGGCTTGGTCATACCGCGCGTTACTTGGGTGATCTCGAGGAAGCAGAAAACAGAATTAGTGAAAGTCTCACACTAAATGTAGAATTGGGACACAAGCAGGCGATCGCAGCTTGTATCTCTGGTTTCGCCTGTATTTTTTTGGATCGTGGTAATCCATACCTCGCCGTACAGCTCTTCGCTGCAGTTGAGACTCAGCTTGAGATGATTTGGTTCTGGCTCATGCCCTCAGATTCTGTCGAATTTGAACAAAACCTCACTCTGGCCCGGAGCGAACTCGGAGAAAATGCTTTCACAGCAGCCTGGGCAGAAGGCCGTTCCATGACCACAAAACAAGCAATAGAACTAGCATTGAAACAAACATCTGCCAAAAGATAAAAAAGGAATACTGAGTTGGGCCGAAACCCAACCCAGCATTTTATTTATTCCCCTGGATGTTGAATTGCTGGACTTTGTACGGTCAGCGTCCTCTCTCGCTGGCGTAGAATATTGCCATCCCTTCATCTGTTGAACCTGGTTTGGCCACAGGGATATTGCGCTCGCTTTGTAAGTAGATTGACATTCCTACATCGTGTAAATCTTGTACTGCGCTACCCCTCTCGCTCTGCCAATAGATTTCGAGACCGGCATCATTACTCGGAGCGAATGATGAAAGGCCCCTTTCGCTTCGGTGGTAAATAGCCAGGCCCTCTGCATTGGCACGTGGTAAGATGAGACCGCGCTCACTCTGGTAGTAGATCGCCATCCCTTTCTCAATCGAGAGTGGTGCTACACTCCCCCTCTCGCTCTGCCAATAGATCTCGAGACCGGCATCGTTACTTGGAGCAAATGGTGAAAGGCCCCTTTCGCTTCGATGGTAAATAGCCAGGCCCTCTGCATTAGCACGTGGTAAAGTGAGGCCGCGCTCACTCTGGTAGTAGATCGCCATCCCCTCCGCATTGACTCTTGAGAACTGCATAACTACCGGTTCAGGGGGACTTGAATCGCGTGGCGCCAGACCTCCCAAACTAAAGCTCACATCAGGAATATTCAACCATGCCATGAAGCCAATCGCCAGGACCAAGATGACCACTGCTGCTAGTGACAGCAAACCAACGGGGGTGAAGAATCGAGTGTTGTTCATTTTTTACTCCTCGATCGGGGTGGATATTAGTTAACCCGATCTATATATTGACTCTAGCAGGCACTCGTTCCCCTGCATGGCTGGCAGCGTTCTTTTCCGTATCTTAGAGAGTATTCAGATGGTATTTGAATCTGGATCCCCACTGGTGAGCAGTCACGATAACATACCACATAGACTGCATTGTTATTTAATATACTAACCGCAATTTTTGTGTTGCCCATCGGTTCGATATTTGATCAGCATAATTTAATCTGTCAATAGAAAGGAACTGATTCTCATCAATCAGTTCCGGGGAAGGATATTAATCGAACAACGACTTTAGAAATTCCCTCTAGAGATTCTGGATGATGGTATGATCATAGTCATGGAGGTAGGCTTATGAATGATCTACACCCTGACTTAGCCCGAGTTGTCGTTTCCACGGATCAGATCCAATCTCGGGTAAAAGAATTAGCTGACCAAATCTCCACAGATTTTGCCGATCGTGAAAACCTTTACATCGTTGGCATTCTAAAAGGCGCCTTCATTTTCCTAGCTGATCTCACCCGCCATCTGCGCGTCCCTCATAACGTCGATTTCATGGCCCTTTCCAGCTACGGTAAAACCACCTCTTCCGGGGCGGTGCGCATCCTGATGGATCTACGCGAACCGGTCGAGGGTCAACATTTAATCATCGTTGAGGACATCGTCGATACCGGTCGGACCCTCGATTACCTTTACCGGGTACTGAAAGGGCGCAAACCGGCCTCTTTACACAGCTGCGTGCTGATCCGCAAACAACGGGATAACTTAAATATCCCGATTGATTATTTAGGTTTCGACATTCCAGACGTATGGGTTGTGGGCTACGGACTGGATTTTGCTGACAAACACCGCACACTGCCCTATATAGCTGAATTGAAGCGCGAATAGGGTTCAGTTTTTCACCCAATATAATCCCCCAATTATCAAACTGAGCAGATAAATTCTGATTGGATTATAATTATTGTTAGAATTGCAGTCTCTTTGTGCCACAATATTTCCGGAGGTACCAGATGGCGACAATTGATGCAAATCTCACCGGCGCTGAGGGTCCACAGTCCGCTTTAGAAAGGAAGTACATCGAGGAGTATCTTCAAAGCCAGGGTGCCAGCCTTAAAGACTTGGGTGACCTGCCCGAGGAAGAACAGCAGCACCTGATGCGCGAAGCGAGTAAATATGCCTCACTCAAGCTAGCCGAAGTTGAATCTCGGGCCAAGTTTCGCGAAGACATCCATGCCCCTTCTTAAAAACAAGAAATCAACCCTCCGCTCATAATTTATTACTTTTGCCCGTTGCCTGGTTCGGATGAACGGGGTGAGTTCAGGCATGCAAAAATCTCACCTCTCTTTTTGATCGCATCTGGAGATTGTTCTTCAGGTATATTCGACTATCCCTGGTTTTCCTACTGAATAATCCTATTTGTTTTCATTCAAAATTGAACGCAGAAGTTGAAACACATCGCATCAGGAAATAATTTGGTCTTGCTGACAGGAGGTGACCGGCATGGAAATTACTACTGTAAAAATTGAAAAACCAATCACGATCAACTTCATCCTTGGGCAGACGCATTTCATAAAATCCGTTGAAGATATCCATGAAACCCTGGTATCTTCCGTACCCGGCATCAAATTTGGTCTGGCATTTTGCGAAGCCTCGGGCAAATGTCTCATCCGCTGGTCTGGAACCGACGAGGAAATGATCGCCCTGGCACAAAAAAATGCGCTGAATATTTCTGCAGGGCACTCATTTATTCTCTTTTTGGGGGACGAATTCTACCCGATCAATGTGCTCAACGCTCTCAAGATGGTTCCAGAAGTATGTCAAGTATTCTGTGCCACGGCCAATCCAACCGAAGTAATTGTCGCCGAAACCGATCAGGGGCGGGGCATACTTGGTGTCATCGATGGTCAGAAGCCGCTCGGCATTGAGGAGGAGGAGGATATCACCTGGCGCAAGAATTTTTTGCGGCAGATCGGTTACAAGTCGTAAACAATCTCCAGGGATCAACTCATGCCTGAAACTGATACTATGCAAGCCATGGTACTGGAAGCACCTGGGAACCCCCTTGAGCTGCGAGAAATTGCCATACCTGCTCTCGGTCCAGACCAGGTACTGCTTCAAGTGCACGCCTGCGGAGTTTGCCGCACGGATTTGCACATCGTTGACGGTGAACTCAAACACCCAAAGCTGCCCTTGATCCTGGGACACCAGATCGTGGGTACCGTGGTTGAATTGGGCCAGAACGTCCACCGCTTCCAGGTTGGAGAGCGCATCGGTGTACCCTGGCTTGGTTACACGGATGGGACTTGCTATTACTGCCAGCACGACCAGGAAAACCTGTGCGATAACCCTCGTTTTACCGGTTATACGATCAATGGCGGTTTTGCGGAGTATACGATCGCCGATCAACGTTACTGTTTCTCCCTACCGGATGGATATTCAAATATCGAGGTGGCGCCGCTGCTTTGTGCAGGCATGATCGGCTACCGCACACTTCGCTTAGCTGGTGAAGACACCGAGCGGCTGGGCATCTATGGATTTGGAGCTGCCGGGCATATCACCGCCCAAATCGCCATCCACCGGGGTCAGCGCGTCTTCGCCTTCACCCGGCCGGGTGACACCGAAGCCCAGGAATTCGCAATTAATCTTGGTGCAGAATGGGCGGGCGATTCAACCCAGCAACCACCAGAGCCTCTCGACGCAGCCTTGATCTTTGCCCCGGTGGGCCCTCTCGTCGTTGAGGCATTGCGCGCCACGGTCAAGGGCGGTACTGTCGTCAGCGGTGGCATTCATATGAGCGATATCCCCTCCTTCCCCTACAGATTACTGTGGGATGAGCGCCAGATTCGTTCAGTAGCCAACCTGACCCGGGCGGATGGGGAGGAATTCCTGGCTATTGTCCCACAGGTTCCGGTCAAGTCCCAGGTGACGGTTTACCCATTGAATGCTGCCAACCAGGCGCTTGATGATCTCCGTAATGGTCACCTGCAGGGAGCTGCTGTCCTGGAGATAGGGACATAAACTCAATTCAAGAATCAATTATATTTACAAATATGGACATCATCTTTCGCATCATTGCTGTAATTTTCGGGATTCTGCTGGTCTTATTTGCGTTCTTCTCCGCAGTCAAGACCCTGGTAATCCCGCGGGCCATGCCCGACAGGATCAGTGGAACTACATATGGGATTATCCGCTGGTTGCTCAACATACCCCTGCGTTGGGCACGCACCTATCAGTCCCGGGATCGGATCATGATCTACTACGCCCCTCTTGCCCTGCTGTCATTATTACCAGTTTGGTTGATCCTGGTAACAGTGGGTTACACGGCAATTTACTGGGGTCTCGGAATATCTGATTGGTATGAAGCGTTCTTACTGAGCGGATCCTCCCTCCTGACGCTGGGATTTGCCAGAGCAAACAACTTCATCCAGCTGAACCTGGTGTTTTCAGAGGCGACCCTCGGATTGCTCTTAATCGCTTTGCTGATCGCCTACCTGCCGACAATGTATGCTGCCTTCCAGCGTAGAGAATCAGCCGTTTACCTGCTGGAAGTGCGGGCTGGTGACCCTCCATCAGCAGTAGAAATGCTCGAACGCTTCAACCGCATCCAGGGACTCAGCCGGCTTCATGAGACGTGGGAAACCTGGGAGAAATGGTTTGCAGACCTTCAAGAAAGCCACACTTCCCTAGCCATTCTGGTTTTCTTTCGCTCCCCGCAATCAAACCACTCCTGGATCACTGCCGCAGGAACTATATTGGATGCAGCCGCCCTGACCCAATCAACACTGGATGTCCCGCATGATTTCCAGGCCGATCTCTGCCTGCGCGCCGGTTTCCTGGCGCTGCGAAATATTTCCGATTACTTTAATATTTCCTATGATCCAGATCCACGCCCGGATGATCCGATCAGCATCACCCGCGCTGAATTCGATGCGGCTTACGACCAGCTGGTTAGCCATGATCTGCCGGTAAAGCCTGATCAGGATCAGGCCTGGCGAGATTTCGCCGGATGGCGGGTTAATTATGATACGGTGCTACTGGCGCTGGCAGAATTGACCATGGCTCCCCAGGCTCCCTGGTCGAGTGACCGGGCAAGTCAGTAAAAACTGTTCTGCTCACCCACACTCCTAATTTATGTAATTCCGGAAACGTGGTGACTCACCATTTCAATTTAGACCATTTATGAAAAACAAATTACAGCAATATGGACTGTCATTGTCTGAGCAGCTCAGCTGGGAAAATCAATAAATATCATGTACAAGCTGAAGATTTAATGAAATGGCATAATCATCGTAGACGCCATTCAAATTGAGCCCTCCCATGATGCTGTTTAAACTGTTAATCTCTATTTCATTCCTATCGCCATTATTTTTCATTCAAGCTGAGCCAATTAAGAAGACAGCTGTTGGACATGACCTCCACCCCCAGGAAAGTTGCGAAATTTTAATCGAGCCGTTGATCGACGGGACCATATCGCTTGAGCAATTAACCAATCCAATTCTCACTTCCCAAGACGAAATTGACGAAAAGTTGGATTTGTATTCCGAGATGTACGATTGTTTATCTGCTGGCAAAAATCCGCAGTTAGAAAATAGGGAGACAATTCAAACATTATTGGAGTATTTCCTCATTTTTGCCGGAGGTTTGGGAACACCCTCCGACGAAACTACCCTCGAATTGGTTTCCTTGGCGACCTCATCCGATTCTGGGGTCATTAAAATAAGAGACGAGGCCGGGATCGACGCACCCGATGGTTACGTGTTCGTTCGCTTTTATTCATCAAGAGAAGCCATGCCCGACTTAGTGCGCCGGGCTTTTGAATCCCCGGAGGTCGCCGGAGTAACAATCTTTTCTCGTTACGTCGCGGTTTTAGCCGAAAATAAGAGAACCTGGCCTCAACGCGCGTTACAGCTTCAAACCCTGCCTGAAACAACTTCTCACGAGCTGATCCATACCTACGTAAATTCGACCTTGGGACAATTAAAATCCGACATACCTCCCTGGTTCAGCGAAGGTCTGGCGATTTATTTTAGTGGGAGTGAGACAAAACATACAATTGTTACCCCGAATTTCACGATAAGTAACAGTTCAACTGAAGATTATCAACTTTACGATACCGCCTTCAAATTCTTGGAAGCGCGTCACGGTCGCGAACGCCTTTTGGAACTTATTAACTTATCGATTCAGGAGGCTGACCCCTCCATCTTATATCTCGATCTGGATATAAGCGATGACCAACGGCTGGTCTCCCAGGCAAGGGCATGGAGTCAGCAAAGGAACAACCTCGCCCGGGGCAGCATCATTGTTGTGACCTTGATTGCGGCGCTGCTGCTGTGGAGATCGGCCCCAGAATATAATTGTCCAAATTGTGGGTATGCAGGCAGGAAGAAGGATTTAATCGATGAAATGTATTGTCCGAACTGTAAACGCCCATATGATCGAGCTGTCCCATGGTAGATGCTATGGTCCCTGTAAATGATTTAGCAAGCAAAAGACTCGGATTTTCCTTATAAGTTGACCGGGAGCAGCTCACCAATCGAAATTGAGGTCCAGCGTTTTATGAAGATCACAGTATGCCAACTCCCTAACGATTTTGAGGTCTTTGAAGGTGCATGGCAGAGATTGGTTGCCCACGTAGGGGAGGAAGAAAGCCAGGTCGTCCTTTTACCAGAGATGCCCTTTTCTCCCTGGCTGGCGCAGAATGATAAATTTGATGCGAGTCGCTGGGAAGAAGCTGTGGAAAACCACGAGAAATGGATATCCCGTCTCAATGAGCTGGCTCCGGCAATTGTAATCAGCACGCGACCGGTCACAGAAGGGAGTCTCAGGAACAATCTCGGTTATATCTGGGAACAAGGCATGGGTGTCCGGGACATCCATGCCAAGTATTATCTCCCTGACGAACCAGGCTTTTGGGAGGCTTCCTGGTACCACCGGGGAGATGGAAACTTCTCGCCGGTTAATACCATCAAAGGCAAAATTGGTTTCTTGATATGTACAGAGCTATGGTTCAACCAGCATGCCAGGCAGTATGGCAAGGATGGAGTTCATTTCCTGGTTTGTCCGAGAGCGACTCCTAAACCCACGGCGAATAAATGGGTCGCTGGTGGCCAAACGGCAGCAGTCATCTCCGGCGCATATTGTCTCTCGTCGAACTTGAGCGGAATCACCCCGGATGGTGGGGATTTCGCCGGTGTAGGGTGGATCATCGAACCTGAGGAGGGAAAAATCTTAGGCCTAACATCTTCCGAGCATCCTTTCCTGACTTTGGAGGTCGATCTGGTCAAAGCAGAAAAGGCCAAGAAGACCTACCCAAGATATGTCCGAGACTGAGAATGGCAATTAATCTTTCCGTCCCGGCTCGAGTTAACTTGCTTGGCAATCCCAGTGATGGCAATGAAGGTGCTCATGCTTGCATCTCTGCTGCAGTGGATTTGCGCGCCCATGCCGTAATTGATCCCCATGAAAGATATATTCTTGAGATCTCATCGAATGATTCATCACCAACTGATTTTAATTCATCCGAAATACCAATTCCTTATCAGGGACACAACGATCTGCTGATTGCATCCATAAACCGTTTATACCTCTCTAGTCAGGAATTCCAGACTAATATTCTCAGGCAAGGCTTCCACCTGCGCGTTAGTACCAACGTCCCCCGTCAGAGTGGCTTGGGGGGATCTTCCCTTTTTGTCCTCCTCACCCTGGCTGCAATGCGTGAATACTATGAGCTTGATCGCCGGATACACAACGATTACTTCCTTTCTGAGCTGGCCCAACGAATTGAAGAGGTAGAGTTGGGCATCACCTGCGGCTTTGCTGATCGATACATACCGCTATTCGGAGGACTGGCTTATGTTGATTATCACGGCAAGCTCAGGCACGAGAAGATTGGTGATGAGCCTTATGCGACCTACGAACGCCTCGATCATTTTGTTGAATCGCTGCCGTTAGTTGGCGTGATGACAGGGTTGGTGCACGATTCGGGCGATGTGCATGGCCGCATGCGCCCTCTCTACCTGGATCAATTTGCGCGCTGGCAGCAATCAGGTGGAGAGATGCCGCCAATGGTCTCCTTAATGGATGCTGTATGGGAATGCGCCTGGCGGGGAAAAATCGCCTTGCTGAATGGCGATCTCGCATGTTTTGGACAACTTATGAATGAGAACCATCAGTTGGTGGATGAGATGATGCGCTACTGCGGTTTTAAAGATGGGGCCGGATGGGCAAACAATCTATTCATCGAGCAAGCCAAAACAAACGGCGCATTGGGCGCAAAATTAACTGGTGCTGGCGGCGGGGGCTCGGTATTTGCCTTGGTCAATCCAGGAGAGCAAGATTTGCTGATCGCCGCCTGGCAGGCGACCGCCGCCGCCAACCACCTGGAGAATGCCCAGGCGATCAAACTCGAAGTGTCTCCTCACGGGTTGAACGTTGACCATAAATGACTAGTTCCAAATAGAAGCAGCATGCAAGCAGTCATTCTCGCCGCAGGTAAAGGTTCTCGCCTGGCGCCCATCACCAATTCACGCTCTAAGGGGATGCTTCCAATCCTCGGCAAACCTATCGTAGGGCACATTTTCGAAGGGCTAATCGACTCAGGCCTGCGGGATTTCTTCCTTGTCGTCAGCCCTGAGGACCGCGAGATTAGGGAATATTTCCATGGGGAATTCAACCTGGAAATCAATATCCAATTTGTCGATCAGGTCAGGCGGTTGGGCACTGCTGACGCGCTTAAGCGGGCTGCCCCGTACTTAGATGCAGATTTTGTGCTCTCAGCCTGCGATATCCTCGTTCCTGTAGAAGAAGTGCAGCGCTTCATCTCAGCTTGGACGCAGCAGCCAGACGCCCAAGGTCTATTGAGCCTGGAGAGAATCCCGCTGGAAGACACCTTGAAAACGGGCATCGTAACCCTGGAGGGCGATCAAGTAACGGATATTATTGAAAAACCGCTTCCTGAAGAAGCTCCATCCAACATCTCCAGTACGCCTTTATATATCTTTTCACAACGGATTCTAGATTACCTCCCCCAGGTACCGATTTCCATTCGCGGAGAGTATGAACTCCAGGATGCGATCCAGATGATGATCAATGATGTTCATGCCGTGCGCGGTCTTTTTCTGCAGAACCGGCTTACCCTAACCACCGCCGAAGACCTGCTGGAAATCAACCTTCAATTTCTCAACCGCCAGCCAGAAACCATAAAGAATGAGGCTTCGCAGGTTGGTCCTGGGACAAAGCTGGTACCGCCGGTTTATATAGAAGCTGGCGTTGAGATCGGCTCGAATTGTCGGATCGGACCGGGGGTTTATCTCGAGAAAAATACACATATCGGGGATAGTGTACAGTTGGAGGAAGTGGTAGCACTCCGTGGATCGATCATAAATAACGAGGTGGTGTTAAAGTATCATGTGATTTCATGAAGGATCTATGTGATTCATCAGGGATGGATTAACGCAACTTGACTTCATTTCTTCAATGGGTTTCGTTCGGGGTTAATAGAAGATTATGTTTGTTATAATCTGTATTGAATTACTCGTAGCAGTTCATCTATTGAAGTTGTGTCAAGAATTGTGTGTAAATTCGCTCCTTCAAAATAGGGCATAGACCCTTACATAAATTTACTTTCAAGTTGC
>JBFFEL010000139.1:0-10065 GCA_041558875.1 Anaerolineales bacterium | reverse complement strand
GGCCTTTGCTCAGTCAGCTGATATTGTCACCGCCGAGGTAGATCGACGTGAGCTAACCACGGATGAATACCTAACACTGAGTGTGAACATCAACCAGGCTTTCGGTAATATCTCCGAGCCAGCGCTACCCCCAATGGGTGACTTCAACCTGATCGGCACCAGCACCAGTATGAACATGAGTATTGTGAATGGGAAGCAGAGCACAGAAAAAGTATTCATGTACACCCTGCACCCAAATACTGTCGGGCAACTGGTTATCGGACCAGTGATGGTCAAGGTAAACGGTCAAGACCACTTCACCAACCCGATCAGCATAAATGTCACCCAGGGGACCGGTCAACCACAGAGTCAACCGGCGAATCCTTCGCTGCCATCAATGCCTGGTTTTCCATCAATCCCTGGCTTCCCCTCGATCACAGGATTGCTCAACCAGTTTGGCTTCGACATACCGCTTACCGCTGACCTCAACGTCCAGCCATTGGACCCAACCCTGCTACCCCCAGAGCTGCATGAAAATCATTACCTGGTCGAATCGGAAGTCGATAACCCATCCCCATACATGGGAGAACAGATAACATATACCTTCCGCTACTACCGTCCCGCTGAATCAGCGGGGACACAATCTTACCAATCACCTGACTTTTCAGGTTTTTGGGTGCATGACGAATCCGCGGAGAACCATTATGGTTCGCAGCTTGGAGGGCGCAATATCCGCATGACGGAAATAAAACAAGTGCTGTTACCTACAGTTATTGGTGATGTTGAGATCGAACCCGCGCAAATCACCAGCGAAGGCGACATATTTAATCGCGGTTTCACCATACAGACTCACCCAGAACTGGTATCCGTGCAGCCTCTGCCTGATGGAGCGCCAGCTGGTTTTACTGGTGCGGTGGGTGAATTCAGCATTATGGCTGAAGTTGACACTCAAGAAACGAAAGTTAATGACGCGGTTACGCTCAACATCACAATCACCGGTGCTGGAAACCTGCAGACTTTCGCCGATCCTGAGTGGGAGATCGGAGCAGAGTGGCGTGCTTTCGACAGCCAGGCAGCAACGAATGTCTTTTCGCAGGATGGGTTGATCGTTGGAGAACGCACGATTGAACAAGTTTTAGTACCCACCATGGCCGGAGCTTTCACAATACCTGCCATTCAATTCAGCTACTTCGATCCAAGCAGCGAAACCTACCAGACCTCCACTACCGAACCGATAGATATCAACGTTGCCCCAGATGGATCGGTCACAGCTCCCGTGGAAATTGATAATGACCCGATCGCTGGTGGTCCTTTGGGAGAGATACGCCCGTTAAAAGAGACCCTCAAACCAAGGAGCCTACCTCTTAATCTAACCAAAAATTTCCGCTTCTGGCTGCTGTGGACAGTGCCTTTGTTCTTACTTATCGGCCAATACGGCTGGCACAAACGCAAAGAAAATTTAATGAAAAATCCCGACACAAAACGCAATCAAAAAGCTGCTAAAAAGGCGTACCAAGCATTAAAAGCAGTCGATGTTAATTCACCCGAATACTACAACACTGTCGGAAGAATCCTGCTCAGCTATCTATCCGATAAGCTCAATCGTTCTGTTGCAGGACTCACCCAGGCAGAATTATCCGGCTTACTGCTCTCCCATGGTGTAAGCAATGAGGATGTTGAAAAGGTTCGCACCTGTTTAACCATCAGTGAAATAGGTCAGTACTCCCCGATTGAACAGGGGGAGATGAAAGATGTTCACCTGGAGACAAAGGCTCTCATAGCCAAATTAGATAAGGTCTTATAAGAAGAACTCTGTGATTCGGTGGTCTCATCGGGGTTTTCTAATCCCCACACGGATAATTTGGGTGTTACCACCGACTTAAGGAAATCGATTATGAAACGAAATTTAATCTCAATTGTGATCCTTGGCATAATGATGTTCGCCGGACTCGCTGCCGCAATCAACTATTTTTCTGGAAATGATAGCGTGAATCCCGAGACGATATCCGTGGCCAACCAACTCTACGAAACGGGCAGATACCAGGAAGCCGCCCAAGTTTACGAACAGCTTCTCTCCCAGGGTGTAGTGAACAGCTCCTTATTTTACAACCTGGGGAACGCTTACCTGGCACAGGGGGATTATGGCCGGGCGATCTTGAATTACCAGCGGGCAGCTCGGTTGGATCCACGAGATGCTGATATAAGAGCAAACCTTGCTATAGCGAGGGCTCGATCCGCCAGCGAATACTCGCTAGAATCAGCTAACCCAATCCAAAGCTTTGCCCGATTTTCCAGTTCATGGTTGACTTTAAATGAATTGGGACTGGCAACCCTAGTTGTATGGTTCAGCCTAGGATTTCTCGTGTTTGCCTATCGCCAGCTGCAAGCTGGGAAATCACGCACGATGCTGCAATATGGAATCATCCTGGCAGCACTTTTTTTCGTGACCACGGGTCTTTCACTTGGATCACGCCTGTATGTAGAACAGACCACCCCCGAGGCAGTCATCGTGGATGAAGTAGTCACCTTAAACAGCGATCCTGGTGATGAATTTGCCACTGAGTTGCAATTGGTAAGCGGTACCGAGGTCAAACTTCTGGGGACTCAAGGCTCCTGGGCCCATCTCTCTGGGTACAATGAAGCTGTAGAAGGCTGGATTCCCCTCCGCTCGATCGAGACTGTCTCATGGAGAGCGGATTCCAGGCAAGACACACTTTAGTTCGTTCAATTTTAGCTGGAATTGCTGAAATTATCAGAGTCAGGTACTCAACCATTGGTAAAAAACAAAATATTGGTTTGCATTGAGCACTTGGGCCCGGCCTTAATTTTCATTTTTTCATACAGCCCCAAAAGATGGATTTAAAATTAGTGTAGAATCATCCCTGACGTGGGATATATCCTCTCTCTATCTTGAGTGAAAAAATCGCAAAGGGAGCTAGATGGCGAAACACATCCTGGTTGTTGATGACGACACTCTTCTCCGCCGCAGCCTGAGCCTGCAGCTCGAACAGGCTGGCTATCGGGTGTCCCCTGCGGAAAAAGCTGAAGATGCGCTGGCCATCGCGCAGCGCGATCGTCCCGACCTGATCTTGCTGGATATCGGCCTGCCCGGCATGGATGGATTAGAAGCCATGCAGCGGTTTCAAAAGGATATGGATGTGCCAATCATCTTCGTAACTGCCCGCCGACGTGAGCTGGATACAATCTTAGGTCTTGAGCTCGGGGCAGACGATTACATCACCAAACCTTTCAATCCAGATGTTTTATTAGCGCATATTAAAGCTGTCTTGAGGCGCAGTGCTCGCCAGGACGATCCGATCCCTGAGGTCGAAACTCTGGTCTTCGGTGACATGGTCATCGAGCCTGCTGCCCATAACGTAACTATAGGGGGAAAACCGGTCGAATTGACCGCTCGCGAATTTGACATCCTGCATACCCTGGCATTAGAAGATGGTCGCATCCTCAGCATTGACGATCTCATCCGCCGTGTCTGGGGAGCAGAATATATTGGGGAGCAGCAGGCGGTGTATGTACATATCCGCTGGTTGAGGGAAAAAATCGAGAGCGATCCACAAAAGCCAGAACGCATTGTAAACGTGCGTGGAGTCGGTTACAAGCTCGTCGCCCAGCCGGAGTGATCATGAACTCCCTGCGCAGCCGCCTGATCCTCAGCCACATACTGCCCTTGTTGATTGTCGTCCCTTTAGCTGCGATTGCGCTGATCTTCACCCTTGAAACACAGGTCGTGCTGACAGAATTATCCGAGCGATTGACGGAACGCGCCAACTTAATTATTGAAACTATCGAAGATCATCCAGAAATTTGGGACGACAGTCAAAAAGCGGCAATTTTCGTCTCGGATATCGGCAGCAACCTTGAAGGACAATTGTTTTTGATCCGGGCTGATGGCAGTACGATCGCGGCGTACTCATCTAATCCTCCTAATCTAACCCAGGAATCAACAAACTTGGAGGGCCTTGGCACAGCTTTAGAAGGTGAACAGAGTGTTGTTCTGCATTACAACATACTAAATCCATCGGCTGAAGTGCTGCTCCCGGTGATTGATGCCCGTCAGCAGCTGATCGGCATTGTCGGGGTTACCCAAACCCTGGCGGGCGTTTTCTCCCGCATTGGCAGCGTGCGCACACTGATCGGGATCACCCTAATCGTGCAGCTGATCATCGGGGTGATCATCGGTGTTTATCTTGCCAGGAGACTGGATCAACCAATCAGCGCAGCTGCGACGGGAGTGATTGATATCTCCACAGGGAAGGAAATTGAACCGGTTCCAATCGAAGGTCCACGTGAGATCCGCCAGCTTTCCACCGCAGTGAACATTCTATCCGAGAGGTTGAAATCCCTGGAAGAGACGAGACGCCGCTCGCTGGCGAACATCGTTCACGAATTAGGCAGACCTTTGGGCGCGATCCAATCGGCTGTACATGTATTAATCAAAGGCGTTGATGATCCCATGGTTGAACAGGAACTGCTGGAGGGTGTGGTGAACGAGATCAAGCGCATGCAGCCGCTGCTGGATGACCTGGCTATGCTGCACGGACAGGTGACCGGTACATTGACCCTAAACCTGGTTCCAGTGGACTTGAGTGACTGGATGACCACAGCTCTGCTTCCCTGGCGGGCGATGGCCCTGGAAAAAGGGCTTGATTGGGGAAGCAAGATCCCCGAGGGTTTACCCGAGGTGAAAATCGATCCACAACGCATGGCGCAGGTGTTAGGTAACTTGCTCAGCAACGCCGTTAAATACACACCGGAAGGCGGCAGTGTAGCTGTCTCCGCAGGAGCAAATTCCTCCGAAACCTGGTACCAGATCAGCGATTCTGGTCCGGGAATCGATCCGGCAGAACAAGAACAGGTCTTCGAACCATTTTTCCGCAGTCAGAGGACCAGCCGCTTTCCACAGGGACTTGGCCTGGGATTGACCATCGCCCGGGATATCGTTGAAGCACATGGGGGACAGCTTGAATTAGCCAGTGAGCCGGAAAGAGGCAGCCAGTTTACGGTTCACTTGCCTTTGATTTGACAATCCAGTTGATATATTTGGACTTCCTCCAAGGTGGGATTTGCAATCCCCGACACTATTAAATCGCCAGGTCTCTCACAACAGAAATTAGACCATTCTCAAATTCTTGAATTGTTATCTATTAACCTTGGTATATAAGACCAATTCCATCCGCATACAATCAGTTTCACCTGTTGCCTTTTTATCCCTTCGGATATAAAATCAAACCCAATGGGAAATCTAGTCTTGAATCATTCTAAATAACCGATAATCATCGAAGGAGTGATAATCTCGCTAAACAACAAAAAAGGAGATACGCATGAAAAGACCATTCGGAGTTACATTAATCGCAATCTTAGCTTTAATTGGTGGATTATTTGGTTTGTGTTGGCCAACTCTGGCCTTCATGGGCAGCGCGCTGCTACCGGGCATCTTTGGTACGATAGGAGTCCTGGCTGGCATCTTTCTGATCATTGGACCGATACTTCAGCTGGTCTTCGCATATGGCGCCTTCAAACTACGATCATGGGCCTGGTATTTGGGGTTAATCGCCTCCGGTATCACCGTCATTGGCGTGATCATAAATTTGATCAACGGCGCATCCCTATTGTCTGCTCTCTGGGGCAGCATCCTGTCAATCATTATATTTATCTACCTTTTGACTCCCAATGTTCGGAAGGCATTTGGAACAGCTGGCGAGAGAGATGAAGCGATCGAACCAGCCGCAGCTAGTGCCCCACCCCCAGCACCAGTGGAATCTCCTGCATCATCCGAGGTGCCAGAAGCAGGAGATGAAGCGACTCCTGGTGGAGAATCTGAACAATAAACATCAATCAGGGGAAGGAAATGCAAACTCAAGAGGATGACCTGCTAGTTTCAGAAAGTATGTTTGCGGATCTACCGGAACCAGTGCAGCGATATATGCGCTTCACTGGCGTCCTTGGAAAACCGTGGATCAAAACTGTAGAATTGAAGTATAGCGGCAAGTTTCGGCAGGGTATCGAGCGACCGTGGATGCCGATGACCGCCAGACAGGTTTACACAGTTTCCCCTCCATCATTCGTCTGGGATGCACGTTTCAAAATGATAGGTCTGCCATTGCTTCGTGCCCGGGATGAGTACAGGTTGGGCCAAGCCCATATGTTCGCAAAGCTGGCAGGATTATTTACTGTTTTTGACGTTCGTGGGGAGCAGCTCAATCAAGGAGCAATGCTGCGCTACCTGAGCGAGATGATCTGGTTCCCGATCGCCTTCCTGGGGGAGAATATCACCTGGCAGGCTGTTGATAACGATTCAGCTGACGTCGAGCTTGAAGATGCTGGTAAGAGCGAATCAGGTCGCCTTCATATTGACGATGATGGCAGACCAGTGAATTTCACTGCCATGCGTTACCGGGAGATTGAGGGTGATTTCTCACTCGATCCATGGTCTACACCGATCACAGGATATGGACAATTCGGGGGCTTGAACCTGCCAACCAAGGGACAGGCTGTCTGGAATCTCGAATCTGGCGATCTTATGTATGTTGATCTGAAGATCGAAGAATTGATTTACAACCCAACTGGATGATCTTCAGGCGATGGTTTAACTCCAGGAAAGATTATCCAATTCTAAAAGAAATCCATGCAAATATAAATTTCATATGTCTTTCCAATTACGCTATTGATCATATAAATAATCAGGTGCCAAAAAATTGCAGGCAATAAGTTGGTGCTATAAACTGCTGTTGAATCGAGACCCATTATGCCCGAACTGAAAACCCACGTATCAAATCGCAACCTGAGAACACCAAGGGCGGCAGCGATCGCGGGGATAATTTTTGCGATATTATTTGGCGCAAGTTATATTCTAATCCAGGTTTCAATTCCATCATTAACCGATACTCCGGCGGATTGGATAAAAGACGGGACTGAATCGCTCACCTTAGGATTAAGCTTTTTACCTTTTGCTGGGATCGCCTTCATTTGGTTTTTAGGAGTGATTCGCGATCGGATGGGATACTTGGAAGACCAGTTCTTCTCCACCTTGTTTCTTGGCAGCGGAATACTTTATATCGCAATGATATTTATTGCAGCTGCAGTCGCCGGCGGGACAATGGTGGCATATGCACTCGAACCGGACCTTCTGGATAATAATGTGGTTCTGTTAGTAACGCGAACAATAACCAATCAAATTATCACCATATATGCTATCCGCATGGCAGGGATGTTCATGATTGTTTTGGGAACCATCTGGATGCGGACACAATTGATGCCCCGATGGCTGACAATCCTAACTTATGCTTTAGCTTTGATTCTCATTATTAGTATCGGGTTTACCCATTGGGTCACTGTAGTTTTTCCAGCCTGGGTGCTGTTAATAAGTGCCTATATCCTATATCTAAATTACCTGATCAAAACGGAACAAATTCAAACTGACGGTTTGACCGTGGAATAAATTCTGCTCCTGAGATTTGATTCCAAAATTATTTGAAGGAGATTCTGATGACCGAAGTGTTGACAGCCCTGGCCCAATTATCTGTATTGGTGTTCGTGATCGGCAGCATGTTCAGCCTGGGATTGAGCCTGACCATGACACAGATCCTTAATCCGCTAAAAAACGCCAGGATGGTCATCCTGGCATTGGTAGCCAATTTTGTCCTGGTGCCAATCCTGGCATATGCGATTGCATTTTTGTTTAATCTCGACGATTCCCTGAGAACCGGATTGATCCTGCTCTCCACCGCAGCAGGCGCACCGTTCTTACCGAAATTAGTCGATGTGGCTAAGGGGAATATCGCCTTTTCTGTTGGCTTGATGGTCCTGCTGATGGTAATCACTATAATCTACCTGCCGCTCGTGCTACCTCTGTTGTTGGGTGATGTGGAAGTAAATCCATGGGATATCGCCCAATCTCTGATCATTATGATGCTGATCCCCCTGGCGATCGGGCTGTTCATCAAGGCACGATATGAAGACGCAGCGGATAAGATGCAACCGATCTTTGGAATGGCTGCCAACCTGGCGTTAGTTGCATTGACCGTGTTGGGATTAGTGCTCAACTTCAGTGGAATGATCGCCCTGGTAGGCACGTTTGGTATTTTAGCAGGGATCATCTTCATCCTGGTTTCCCTGGTGATCGGTTACTTCTTGGGAGGCTCTAATCCCAGGGACAGAAGCGTTATGGGTCTTGGCACCGCGCAGCGCAATATATCAGCAGCATTGGTGGTGGCCGCCCAAAATTTCACCACAGAAGTGATCACATATCTTTTAGTACTCGCCGTCATTGGCCTGGTGGTGCTCATGCCAGTCGCTGGCGAAATCGGCAAACGTATGAAAGGAACCGTAGAGGCCGAACAACCGAGCAGTTGAAAGCACCGGCACTTCCAGTGTCACGGATCAAGCAGGAAGCAGATTGAAAAAATTATCCTTGAGAGGAAACGTATGCCTGCAGATTCTTATGAATCAAAATCGCCTGACGAAACAGATCCCCAAGGGGAACTGCCCACCAGAACGAATAACTGGCTGCTTGGCGCCGCCATCCTGTTCACCATCATCCTGGTTGGCATACTCGCCTATGCAGACCTCTCCTCCGTAGAGCTCCCAGACCCAACCGAACCATCCACCTTTATCACAATCACCGAACCAATTGACGGCGCCTTGCTGGACACGACCTGGGCTGTTCCCGTCGCTGGAGAAGGAGGAGGGCTGTTCGAGGGAAATGTGATCGTCCAGGCGCTAAGCGCTTCTGGAGAGGTAATCGCCCAGCAAGTTACCATCATTGACTCTCCAGAGGCTGGAACCGGCGGCTCTGGACCCTGGTCTGCGGACCTCCAAATTAATGCCCCACCGGGAACCCAGGGGGAGATCGTGGCTTTGTCTACCTCGCCAGTCGATGGCAGCACAGTGGCTGAAGATCGGATTAATGTCGGTTACGGAGAATCTCCGGGAGCAGGAGATTTGGTCAAGCCAGAAAATTACTTTTGGAACCTGGTTGCGCTCGCAAGTCGCCCACTGATTGAAGAAACCTCTATCGATTTGCAATTTGAAAATTTCCAAGCTTTCGGTTCAGGCGGCTGCAACCGCTACAACACCAGTTACGAACGCAGCGGCAAGCGCCTTAATTTCGGTTTCGTGACCTCAACTGCCATGGAGTGTGAGCAACCCGAAGGCATACTGACACAAGAGTCAGATTATTTCGCCGCATTAGAACAGGTAGTTGCCTACCGGGTTGAGAATTGGCAGCTGAATCTATCCGATAGTTCCGGCTCTCTGCTCCTAGTGTATGACGCGGTAGTGTTGGGAAATATCCTCCACGAGGTTGAAATTGAAATTCCTGAAGATGCAGTAGTATTTGTGGGATTGGAAGACGGTTCCCTGGCAGATGCTGAAGCACCACCTATCGCCGAGCAGGTGATCACCGGCGTGACCCAATTTCCAATACCCTACATGGTGAAATATAATCCCAGGGAGATTGTTGAAAACCACACTTATACGATCGGGGTGCGAATAGAGGATAGTTCGGGTAATTTGCTGTTCATCAACCCGTCAGCCTATCATGTGATCACTGCTGGAAACCCATCTCGAGTGGATGTACGCGTGGAAGCTGTCAGATAGTATCAGATCCCGTATTTTGGGATCTGGATAAATATTGAAAAAGAATCTCCTGGCATATCACCAGGAGAAATTTATCCAACATATGCTCCATGGAGATTTGTAATCTCCAAGGAGCATATTTCGGTTTTGGCAATTATACCCATCCAATAGATTTAGTTTGCTCGCTTCTTGCTTACCGGCGCCTCGTGCTGAATATAAAGCAATAGTGAAACAATGCGTTGTCGCATTTCAATTCAGAAGCCTTAGCAGACGTTTATGCTACGATCAGGCAAGGTCGAAACGGTCGAGGTTCATTACCTTGTTCCACACCGCGACAAAGTCGCGCAGGAACTTCTCCTGGGAGTCCTTACATCCGTAGACTTCCGCCAAGGCTCGAAGTTGGGAGTTCGAACCGAAGATAAGGTCAACACGGGTCCCGGTCCACTTCAGCTCACCCGTTGCGCGATCACGACCCTCGAACACGTTATCGTC
>JBFFEL010000138.1:0-10313 GCA_041558875.1 Anaerolineales bacterium | reverse complement strand
GCGCGCTAGCCGGGCTGCGCCACGCCCCGAACTCGCCACGATTATAGCGCGTTACTTTCGATCTGGCAACCTCCCCGCCTTTTCTCAATGCCTGTATAATCTGCCTGATGATTTGGCGAATTTTGATCATGCTTCTTCTCCTCCCCATGGTGGCTTGCGCCTGGGGAAACAGCGCTTTGACTCCTATTCAAACAGAGGATGTGATTGCGAGCAGCACTTCCACGAGTAATCCGCTGCCTACAATTCCACCAGTACCAAGTTCGACCTCAAGACCAACCGAAACGTTGATAACTCCCAGCACGCCCACTCCCCCGGCAACTGCGACTCCCCTTCCAGACTACTGCTCTCCACTGGAAATACATCCATTGGAAGAATTACCGGAGATCATCGGGGATGCCTATGATCCACCTCGCCCAGGTCGTGAGGAGCGCCACCATGGGATCGATTTCGCTTACTATCATTACGAGGATCGTGATTCTATGCTGGGGGAACCGGTGCAATCGGTAATGCATGGTCTTGTTGCCGGTGTCATGGATGGCCAATACCCATACGGCAACATGGTTATCATTGAAACTGATAGAGGGTCTTTTCCCATTTCACTAAAAGAAAGAATCGAGATTCCGGCCGGGCAATCACTCTATATCCTGTATGCCCATCTCGACCAGGTGCCGGTCGTCACACCAGGTGAACGCGTCATAGCCTGCCAGGCATTGGGTGTGGTCGGGATGAGTGGCAACACGGATATTCCCCACCTGCATATAGAATTTCGCCTCGGTCCCTCGAGATCTGTCTTCGAGAGTATGCGCTTTTACGATACTCGTGCCAGCCAGGAAGAGATGGATACTTACGTCCTCTGGCGAACGAGCGGGACTTTCCAGCACTTCGATCCGATGCTACTGCTGGGACCAGAGCAGGAGTTAGAAGAGACTCCGGAGGGGAATTGAATATTTCAACGCAACCATGATTTGCTTCAGCGGAAGTTTGCCAGCAGATCCTGCTTCTTGAAGAATGACCAGCCGATGATAAAAATACCCACCTGTGATAGCCCCAACCAGAACAGCAGTATGGTCAAAATAACAGAGGCCATATCGATCCAGGTGGGGAGATTGGTTTCCAGATAAGACAGCTGTTCCTGGGCAGCCTCGATTTTCAGCTCGTATTCATCCAACGTCGTCAGCAATGCGTTAATTGAAGTCTCCAATTGGGCAAATCCAGTGGAGAGTGAATCGACCGTGTCCTGTGTGGTCTGAGAGAGCTGTTCAATTTTTCCGCCGCCTTCCTCTATTTGGGTTTGCAACGACCCAAGCTGGTTGGCCCCTTCTTCAATGGCTTCGATGCCAGGAATCTGAATATTTACCAACGGCAGCTCGTTGAGTCTCTCCACGGTGTCCTTAATAGTCAGTAAGGACTCTCGCAGCGTGTTGATCCCGCTGGAAACACTGTCAAGTACCGGGGAAAGCGTGCTTTCTACCCTGCTGACAATATCCGCCAGCCGGTTGAGGTCTTCCGCCGCGTTGACCCCTAAAGTCTCGAGGATAGCCTGGAGCAATTCCAGTTGGGCTTCTGCAGAGATCAGCTCCGCCTTCGAGGATTCGATTGCAATTGCTGCACCTTCCAAGTCTGTTGAGGTGGTTTTGATCGTGGTTAATGCTCTCTCTGTCAACGGACCGTTATAAACCCAGATCCCAATCAGGCCTACCAGACTCAGCGCAAAAAAGATGCAGCTGAGGATCACCAGGATCAATCCACTGATCCGTTGAACTTTATTATCTTGGTGTTGTTCCATAGCATCCTTCATTTCGAAATGCCTGCAGATGACGGCAGTAATATAATGTGAGTTTTACTGCCCATTCAAGCAAATTATAGTCGATGATTAATCGTCTTCTTCATGTACCCAATATACCTTCTGTTCGAATTCCATACAAATTTGACTCACGAAATCTGAAAGGATATAATGGAACTGCAATTCATAAATTGAGTTTTCCACTGAACGCAGGTTACAGCTTTAGAGTTGTACCCAATCAGGTTATCAAATCCGCCGGCGACATCTAATCTGGCGGTTGTTTTGTTATATGGTTGAAAGTGCTTCGTAGGGTTGATTTGCATAGGAAATATATTCAATGACTGACCAATGGTCTTGAATATCTTCATTCGGTGATGTCTGGGCTCGAATAATAAGGAGGTAATAAATTATGAAATACCTGATAGTTGCGAAACCAGGGACGACCCCTGTTCCAATTGAACAAGGAGCGGAGTTGCTTCAGATGGCATTAGACTATATCAAGGGGAAAATTGCAGATGGCTCCCTTGATTTCACCTACAATGTAATTGGTGGTGGGGGGATTGGCATCGGAAATGCTGACACTCCGGAACAAATCCTGGCTGATCTACTTGATTACCCGCTGTATCCCTTTTTCACCTGGGAAGTCACACCCCTATTGGATATGGAGAACAGCCTAGAGAAATACATGGAGTTTTATAAGCGCCTCGCCAGTATGTAGTCCCGACCAAGACGCGAAAAGTTCCATGGATGAAAATTCACCCAGATATCACCAAATAAGGGTTGCCGAGCTGAGCTAAATCATCGGCCAGCAATAGAGAAAAGCTCGACAACCCCAAATTTTAAATAAACCCATCCCCATAGGATGGGTAAGGTTCTAGTGATTTGATAAAAAAGTCGAGTAATCAAATGTCAACAGTTGTGACATTCACCGCGATATCGTCATTTATCGGCTTCTTGCTCAATTCCACCGTTCTGTACCTAGTCCTTTCACGCGGAAAAAAACCCTATCATTATCTTTTTGCTGGAGTGCTCTTTATCTGTGCACTTTGGGATTTGGGGATTGTGATGGCAATGTTGCGCAATGAACATCCCCAAGAGCTGATTAGTATTGGCTATCTGGTGACGATACCGTGTGCTTTCCTTATTCCATTCGTTTTTCATTTCACCTGCAGCTACCTGGATTGCCCAAGGGTAAAAACAACAACAATACTTTGGATATTAACTATAACAATGGGTATGATAATGATTGCTGGGATCATTTGGAATGGCATGCCTTTAGGTAAGATCATTGGGGTGTATGAGTACAGTTGGGGAAATATTTGGAGGGGGTATGAGAGCTGGCGGAATGGAATAATTTTTGCTATACCCGCGTATTATGTTGTGTTTTTTATCGCATGCTGGTTTCTCTTTTCTCAGTTTCGAAAAGAAACCTCACCGATTGCCCGGCGTCATTTGATCTACATCCTGATCAGTTTCCTGGCCATGGGATTGGCTGGAACCAAAGTATTTGCGGTAATTGGAGTCGATTGGCCATTTCTGCTGCCGGTGGGAATGGCGCTAAACGATGTGTTCGCGGCCTTGATTGGTATTGCGATCATCAAAGAAAAGTTGTTCGATATCACCGTGGTATTAAAGAAAGGTGCTTTATATTCCGTTATCGGCGCTGGGGTGATATTCTTGTTCAGCTTTTCTGAACACATGCTGGCCACATATGTCGGTGAGTTCCTGGGCGAGGAATCATTTTTAATCCATTTAATCTCAATTGCAGTAGTAATCGCTGTGCTTATGCCAGTGAAACACTGGCTTGAAAAATTTCTTGAGAACTACTTCAGTAAGAGACAGTTCGAGTTTTAAAAATTTTTGAGGAGGGTGGTTTCTTATTAGTATTTTTGGTGAACTTAAAACTTTTTCAAGTGGCAATTTATTGAAAAAGATGGGTATATAATTAATCAAACGATTGGTTTCCTTGAGGTCCTCCAATGCAGATTACAAAAGCAGAAGTTACCCCTGTCACCTTGCAGTTGCAGAAACCGATAAAGATGGCAGACCTGCCTGAGATCGTTGACATTACTGTGATCTTTGTGCGGCTGGAATTAACCTCTGGTCAGAGTGCCTGGGGCTGCACGGTTGCCAACCCGTACTTAACCGGTGATGATCCGGAGGAGGTGATTAATGCCTGCCTAGAATGCGCCGACCTCGCGCCAGACCTGCACCCCACAAATATCGAGTATTCTCTGGACCAATTAATTCCATTGGTGGCCGGAGCGCCTTCAGCAATGTGTGCCTTCGATCTGGCTTTCCACGACCTGTTGGGCCTGGCCAGCGGAATGCCGCTTTACCGCCTTTTGGGCGGATATAAAAATTCGATCCAGACTTCGGCGACCATCCCCAGTGGAACCGTCTCAGAAGGAGTTTCAGCTGCCCGGGATAAAGCCAAGCTGGGTTTTCGAATGCTGAAAATCAAGGGAGGTTTCGATCCGGAAGAAGATGTACGCAGAGTAAGAGGCATTCACCGCAGCCTGCCAAACCATATTTTGCGCCTGGATCCGGATGGCGCTTATTCCGTTAGAGCCGCGATCGACGTCGCCCGGGCGCTTGAGGGGAAGATTGAGATGCTCGAGCAGCCTACTCCAGCAGATGATCTCGAAGGATTGTACATGGTGAAAGAACAATCCCCTGTCCCGGTCCTGGCGGACCAGAGTGTGAAAGGACCCGCTTCCGTTCTGAATATCGCCGCTCAAGACATCACCGATGGCATCAGCGTTAAAATGGCTACCTGTGGAGGATTGCGCTGTGCAGGTCAGATCGATGCCATTGCCAGGGCAGCAAAGATCGCCACCATGGTTAGCTGTGTGATCGAACCGGCCTTACTGATTTCTGCCGGCTTAAGCTTCGCGCTTTCCAGCCCAAATGTCCATTACGCAGATCTGGATGGATATCTGGAGCTGGTAGATGATCCCTGTTTGCCAGGCTTCCAGCTGGAAGAGGGCTGGTTGACAGCCAGCGAAGTTCCGGGTTTGGGCTGCACTGTCGATCTCAGCTGAATTTTTCCAAACTCTTCTAAGATATCCCCAATAATGCGAATATTGGGTACAATTTGGCAGTTCTGAAATCATTACTACCTTTTCCAGGAGCATATCTATGGCCAAACCAAATAAAAAATCTTCGAGCAAACCCAAGAGGGGCACTGGCTGGTCGATCTGGTTGATCCTGATCGTGATCCACAGCTTCATCGCCTCCTTTGCAACGCTGTCCATGATGAGAACACCAGAGGGGGTTACCCGCCAATGGCTGGTGGTGCTCTTGTTGATCTTCACTGCCTCGAAAGCCATCGCAGCTTTGGGGATGTGGGAGTGGAAAACCTGGGGTTTGTACTTATACGTCATTGCGGTGCTGGGAACAATGGGTATCACCCTGGTTTTGACCAGCTTCTTGATCTGGGGCATTTTCTACGAAGCGATACCCTTGTTGATCACCGGGTGGTTGATCCGCGGTAAGCAGCAATACTTCGATTAAATATTTTCACTACTTCATCAGACTTTCAACATTGAACACGCCATCAAAAACTTCTCTCCAATATTAGGGGAGAAGTTTTTGCTAGATGAGAGATTTAACTCACTGATTCTCAGAAGCAAGGGGATGAAATCTTGAATCAAGCTTACATGGTAAAATTCATAGGTTTAATTCGGCTAATAGTCACTCCGCTTCATATTGGGGAAAATTATTGACTTCCTGTTGGAGATAAAAGGTAATGAAAGATATCAAGCACACGATCAAATTGCCATCCAGTCGATTTCTATTGGGTTTTGTTTTTCTGGTTTTTTTATTTATCCTATTGGCTGCATGTGGTGGTGAAGGTCCGCCATCCCAACCGACAACTCAACCACCAGTAGAGACAGAAGAAGTTGTTGAGCCAGCCCCAACGGATATTCCTCCCACACCAGTACCGGAGATCGATGTTGAACTAGTTTATTCAGAGCTGTGGCTGCTGGTAGGATTTGGGGATGCTGCCAATCCGACTGTAATCGAGCCAGACACTGTAATCACCATGGCGTTTTCACCAGATGGAACTGTTGCTGGCTCTTCAGGATGCAACAATTACTCCAGCACCTACGAGCTGGAAGCTGAAGGTTCGCTTACGATCACTTCACCATTTGCTGTAACTATGATGATGTGTCCGCGAGGAATGGATCAAGAAACAGCCTACCTGGTGGCGCTTGAATCCGCGAGCAGCTTACACATTACAGACGAAGGCCGGCTAGAAATTACCTATGATAGCGGGCAGCCATACGATGGGGTTTTGGTCTATGCTCCTGGCGAAACTCCACTTGTTGGCACGCAGTGGATGCTGCTCGCGTTCGGTGATGCTGACGCTCCTTCAACTGTCGAAGAAGGAACGATTGTCACTACGGTTTTCAACGAGGATGGTAATGTCAGTGGAACTGGGAGCTGTAATTATTACGCTGGCAGCTATGAGGTAAATGAAGATCAAATCAGTATTGGCCCGCTGGCAACTACAGCCAAGATTTGTCCAGAAGGCAGCGAACAAGAGACCGAATTTTTGGAAGCACTGGGTGCTGCCGAGACATTCAGTCTCTTCGGCCAACGTTTGTCAATTAGCTTCAATGATGGACAGGGAATATTGATCTATTCCTCAGCGAATTTACCACTCGAAGGCACGCTCTGGTCTTTGGCGTCTGTGGATGGTGAACTCCTTTCAGAAGGCATCGAAATTACCGCCTTTTTTGAGTCAGGAGAAGGAGACGAACCCGGAAGTGTTGGCGGCTCAGCCGGCTGCAACGATTATTCTTCTTCTTACCAGGTTGAGGGAGACATGGTGCAGATCGGTCCGGCAGCTGCGACTCGAAAACTTTGTGAAACTGGCATGGATGAGGAGGCTGCTTACCTTACCGCTATTGAGGGTGAACACTCTTACCAGATCATCGGAGATAATCTCGATCTGGTGACTGAATCCGGCACGCTGTCTTATGTCGCTGATCGCACTCCGCTCATTGGTGCATTGTGGGTCCTGGTGGCCTTGGGTGATCAGGAAGAGCCTCAAGAACCAGTGGAGGGCAGCAACTTTACCGCCCAATTCTCCAGGAATCCAAATGCCCCATCTGGCGTTGTTGCCGGCACAACCGGCTGTAATGAGTACAGCGCAGCCTATGTTTCTAACCTGGGTGAGATCAAAATCAATCTCCCGGAAAAAACTAATAATGTCGATTGTGCGCCTGGATTATTTGAGCAGGAACAGCAGTACTTCCTGGCGATGAATGATGCCTCGACATTCCAAATCCTCGGCAATATCCTGTTCATCCCCTATGACGAAGGTCGCCAGGTTTTGGTCTTCGCGGCCACCCAGACCGAAGTCGTTGGGTTACGCCCTCTTTCAGATATTGATGGAAGCCAATGGTTCCTGCACTTTATCAACAATGCTCCTATCCTTCCGGGTACCTTGATCGATGCTCGTTTTACGATCAATCCAGATGGGCAGGGCGGCCAGATGGCTGGTTCGGCAGGTTGCAACACATACAATGCAGCTTTCGGTGAGGGTTTGGGAGCTCAGACGGCTTTCACTTCTTCCACCATCTGCTTCACTCCTGATGGGATAATGGAACAGGAAAACTCTTATTTGAGCTCATTGAGCCGGGCATACGGTTACTGGTTGACAGGTAATCAACTGGTGGTCAATACAGGTTTAGGTGCCCTGACTTTCCGTCAAAACCCGCCGGATTCAGTCAAGGATCAAACTCACCTGCTCCAGAATGTAAAGTGGTACTTGATTAATTACAATGATAAATCTAGCGTGGTTGGGATAGGGGAGCCATTCATCTTCTTTAACTTGGATAACACCTTCTTTGGAAATACAGGCTGCAATGAGATGAGCGGCGACTATACAACTCAGCAAGAGAGCATCACAATCCAAAATATCAATGCCGGTTCGCAGCCTTGTCCGGACGAGACTTCTGACAAACAAGAAAGTGTCACTTTGGCCAATCTCGAGAATGCCGAGACATTTGTCGTTGCAGATACAGGTATGCAAATTGCATCAGACAGGGGCGTTCTCTACTACTCAAGCATTCCCGTTCAGAGACCCGAACCCAGTGAACCTCCCACTGCGGTGATCGCTGGTCCCACTGAATCTTCTGTTGGTGAAATCATCAGGTTCGATGGATCGACCTCAACTTCCGAAATTGGCATTACCGGATACTCCTGGAATTACGGTGACGGCACAACAGGTGAAGGACCGGTGGTTGAGAAGATATACATTGATCCGGGTACCTACCAGGTGACATTGACCGTCGTTGACAAACTGGGTCAGCGTGGTTCAGCGACACACGAAATAATCATTATTGCCCAACCTCCTGAACAGGTTCCACCGACAGCGGCCATTAGTGGTCCATCCGAGGGCTTTGTCGCTGAGCCAGTGACGTTTAGCGCAGAGGGTTCAACCTCCGGCAGCAGCCCGATAACCAGCTTTTCTTGGGATTTTGGAGATGGTACGACAGGTCCTTCAAGCCCGAATACAACTATTACAACTCTTTATGAGACTCCAGGCATCTTTACAGTGACCGTTACCGCAACCGATGCAAATGGTTTAAGTGACAGTGCCAGCATGGAGATTGTGATCGATACACGTTTGGAAGGGCCGGTGTGGTCGCTTTATCCAGTGCTGCCCAATACTGCAATTACTCTGCAATTTCTGCAAGGTGAATTAACTGGCTTCAGCGGATGTAATACATATACAGGTACTTATACGGCAGTCCAGAACGAAGATGGGACATACCAGGTCGAAGTTATGGACCTCGTCACATCCCGTTTGAGCTGTGCAGAGGACATCATGGAACAAGAAGGGCAGTATATCGCTGCTCTAGGCACGGTGAACATCGCCTCCATCGATGGCAACCTGTTGAAACTGACCAATCCAGATATGGAATTAACCTACTACGAGGTAGGAACACCAAAACCGGAACAATTACCGGAAATCGAATAGATGTTATTCCCTGGTGATGATTAGAAGATAATCCTGAAAGGAGGATGAATTGAGCGAATCGCAATATGAAGTAATCCTGGCGGTATTTGGTGATGAACATGCCGCAGCTATCGCATACAAAGATCTGCATAAAGCCGAAAAAGATAAAAAAGTAGATCTTGAGAATGTGGCCTTGATCCACAAAGAGGCCGAAGGCAAAATCGAAATAAAAGAGGACGCTGAAAAGATCGCTGGGGAGGCTGGAATCGGAGCACTTGTCGGCGGAGCGCTGGGCATCCTTGCTGGACCTGCGGGGGTGATCACATTTGGCGCATTAGGTGCTGCGCTAGGTGGTATTTCTGCGAAACTTGATGATGCTGGCTTTGATGACACGCGATTGAGAAATCTGGGTGAAACCCTCGAACCAGGAAATTCGGCAATCGTGACAGTGTTAGAAACTGAGTCCACTGAACAGCTGATCGCTGAGCTGGAGAACAGGGGGGCACGCGTAGCAGTTGAGAAATTGCCTGGTGATTTTGAACAAATTCTTGAAGATAGCGGTAGTTTTGCTTATCGCATCGCCGAGGATGAAGCCCAGGAAGCTGCTGTCGAGCTTGGCTTGGTTGAACCCGAGGTCAAAGACTATGTGGAAGATGTCGATGAATCCGGGACGGATCAGTCGCCTGGAGACGATCCAAATGCGGCTTTTCCGAAGTTTTGATGTTCAACGGAGTTGGATGAATTACGTACGGACACATGAAAGAAACGAAGGTCTAATTAACTTTCGTATACAAAATTTTATTAAGGAGTTTGAAAAATGGCAACGTTGTCTGTTTTAAAATTTGAAACTGCAGATGGGGCAGGAGGAGCGCTGGATTTGATGAAGAGTTTGCAAAAACAACAGCTGATCACTCTTCAGGATGCAGCCATTGTTACCTGGCCAGAAGGTGCCAAGAAACCCAAGACCAAGCAGCTGATCAGTCTGGCTGGTATTGGGGCATTGAACGGCGCTTTTTGGGGGATGCTGTTCGGTTTGATCTTCTTCGTTCCTCTCCTGGGCCTGGCTGTCGGTGCTGCCTTTGGCGCGCTGGGAGCCTCAATGGCTGACGTGGGAATTGATGATGAGTTCATCAAGAAAACCAAAGAAAAGGTCACCGAAGGCACTTCTGCATTATTCTTGCTGACCAGTGATGCGACCACCGATAAGGTGATAGAGCAGATGAAACAGCTGGATTTCGAGATTGTTTCTACCAGCCTTTCACAAGAAGAGGAGGACCAGCTGCGAGAGGCCTTCAGCGAAGAATAAATATCCGAAGATTGACACCCCTAAGGGCGAAGAAGAACTTCGCCCTTTTTTTATTCATTAATACTGGAACTCAATATAATTTCCTATTATGTAAAGGACGCTTGACTTTTAGTCTAAGATGCTTTACAATACTTATGTAAAGGAAACTTGACAAGGAGGTGCAAATTGAAGAAATCATCAAACCAAGAGACTTCTCAATCAAGAGGTCGAAATATTGCCTTGGGCGCGGCTTTCGGTTTGCTTATTGG
>JBFFEL010000137.1:0-10368 GCA_041558875.1 Anaerolineales bacterium | reverse complement strand
ATGACCATTTTTGATCATTTATGCCTCCCTGAGCAGAGCGAGAGAAAAGTTCACCCCGTGAAGCGTGACGAAGGGGCTCTCCTGAGCTCGTCTTGGGGCAGAGTCCCGGGTCACCGGGGGACTGCTCCGACGAAAAAATGATCCGCGACCTGCTCGAGATCGTCTTCTCCGCCGATTTCCCCGCCCCGGGCGGCTGTACCCCGGTCCGGAGATGGTGGACCAGGCCGCCGGACAGGCGAACCTGCATAAGAAAAATTTTCAATTAATTTAATCAAAATGCTAATCCCGCACAGTCTTTGCGGGAAGAAAGAAATGTCCCCAATTTACGAAGGAAAAACACCCTCTCCCACTATTTTTGATCAATTTGGAGGTCCGGCGCGCTCTTCGACAGGCTCAGGACTGGCTTTCGCCTTTACCAGCCTGATCCGAATTCACATTTAATTCCAGGTGCTTCACCTGTTCACCCTTATTTTGCTATTATTAATGCCGGTTTTAGCCGTTGTAGATTCTTATAAACTATTTACCTGTTGAGTGAGGTGAATAATCTATAATTTCTAGCTACAAAATGCACAATAAGACCATTACCAAAACGTCGTACAGCCCACTTCAACAGGCCCAATGCAGGCTCTTGTGGGCGTGAAACCCTTTTTGAAAATCTCAGGTATTTATTGTGCAACCAGACTGATCTACAGGATACTGTGATACTGACCTAGATGAAGAGGACACTTGTTTTTGTGATTGGCCTGGCAGCCTTGGTGGCTGTCGCTGCAATCGTTTACTTCGTTGTACTACCTGCTCGTTCTGAGGTCGCGGTTCCAGAAAATGTCGAAACCGCGCCGCGGACCGCGGGTCCTGTGAGTGAGATCGTCGGTGCGACCGGCACCGTCAGCAGCAATCAGTCCGCCACATTAAATTGGAAAACTTCCGGTCTAGTGGCTGATACCTTCGTCGAGGTTGGTGATATGGTCCAGGCCGGTGATGTCCTGGCTGTCCTTGATCCAGATTCATTATCTCCGCTTGATATCCTGGCCCAGGCCGATCTGGTCAACGCTCAACGGGCATTAGATACCTTGCTCGAATCTGAAGTGCAGGCTGCCAGTGCGTTGCAGGCAGTGGAAGCCGCCCGGCATTCGCTTGAAGATGCCCGCAACCCCTCATTGGATCAATCCGCAGCTCTCCAGGCGATCGCCGAAGCCGAGAAAACAGTCGACGAGGCCGAGAGAAAATACAAGGTACTAACCACTCCGGTATCAAAGTCAGCCCTCGATCAAGCCCAGGCCAATCTCGTGCTGGCGGAGAAGAAACTCAATGACATCCATGAATCGATCGCGCGGATTGAGAAAAAATTAGCTAAACGAGACGATCAGTATAAGTTTTTTGAAAGTCGCAAATTATATCGGAACATTTTAGAAGGTCTGGAATTGCAGCGCATCCAGCTGCAGAAATCCTATGAGAATTCGCGGCAGAGATATATCGATCTCCAATCCCCCCCCAATCCAAACGATGTCGCCTTAGCGGAAGCCAACCTGCTTGAGGCTCAAGCGCAGCTGCTGGAGGCACAGAAGGAATGGGAGCGCATCAAGGATGGCGCCAGCCCGGCAGATATCGCCGTTCTGGAAGCCCAGCTGGTCGATGCCCAGCGTGAATGGGAACGGGTGAAGGATGGGCCCACCTCTGAGGATATCGCTGCAGCCCAGGCTCAGGTGACAGCCGCCCAGGCCGCTCTGGAAAACACCACGATCGTGGCCCCCTTCAGTGGGATGATCACCGGGGCGATCAGCAAGCCCAACGACCAGGTGTCGCCAGGCATGCCTGCTTTCCGCCTGGATGATCTTTCACACCTGTGGGTGGATGTGGGTGTCTCAGAGATCGACGTCAACCTGGTGAAGCCCGGTCAGCCCGTCATCCTGACCTTCGACGCCATCCTGGCCAAGGAATACCAGGGGCAGGTAGCGGAAGTGTCCCCGGTGGGTGCGACAAATCTGGGCATTGTTGACTTCAAAGTGAGAGTCGAGCTGCTAGATGCCGATCGGGAAGTCCGCCCAGGTATGACCGCTTCGGTGGAAATTATTGTTAACCAGATCGACGAGGCCTTGTTAGCCCCCAACCAGGCAGTGCAGATCTCTCGAGATCTGCGCACAGCCCATGTTCTTGACCAGGATGGAAGCTTAACTCCTGATAAAGTACCCTTGGGCGCTTCGTTGGGTAAATTTAGTCAGGTGTTGGCAGTTGATCTTATCCAGGGAGATCGGATCGTGACCAACCCATCGGAATTGTGATCTCCTCCGGCATTTAAACGGCTTGAACTCAAGCCCCTGCTGAAATAGCGAACAGTAATGAGGTGAAGTAAAAGAGATGAGAATAGTTTTTTGGATAATCGGAATTTTAGCCGTTTTGGTGGGTGGTTTCTTTGCCTACCGGGCATACTCCAACTCCCGCAGCGCCCAAGCCGCCCAGGAAAATCTCCAAACCCTGGCCTTAGAAGAAGGCACCCTGGCAGCGACGATCGGTGCCACCGGAACTGTGCGTGCCAACCAGAGCGCCAATTTGGACTGGCAAACCTCGGGCACCATCGACCGAGTGAACATCCTCCTGGGCGACGAAGTGACCAAGGATCAGGAGTTAGCTGACCTGGCGCAAACTTCTCTGGCTCAGAATGTTATCCTGGCTCAGGCTGATCTGGTCAACGCGCAGATGGCATTGGACGACCTGCTCAATTCGCAGGTGCAGCAGGCCCAGGCACTGCAGTCAGTAGAGAAAGCCCAGCAGGCCCTGGATGACGCCAATAACCCAGAACTGGCCCAGGCCAGCGCGCTGAAGACCATTGCAGATGCACAAAAATTGGTCGAGGTCGCTGAACGGAATTTACGTAATGCCCAATCGACTGGCAGTCAAACCAGTATTGACGAAGCACGGGCGAATGTCACCCTGGCTAAAGATCAGCTTGATCGGGCCCGTGAAAAATACGAGCCTTATGCAGGGCGACCCGAAAGCAATGTCACCCGTGCTACTTTGCTGACCGAGTTATCCGTCGCACAGAAGGTCTACGATGATGCGGTGCGCCAGCTCAACGGCCTCCAGGGCACCGCCGCGGAAACAGATCTGGCCGTTCGCCAGGCGGAACTTGATACCGCCAAAGCCCAGCTCGTTGAGGCGGAGCGCGAGTGGGAGCGCATTAAGGACGGTACCAGTCCCGCAGATATCTCCCTGCTGGAAGCCCAGTTGGCAGATGCCCAGCGCGAGTGGGAACGCCTTAAAGACGGCCCCGATCCGGACGACCTGGCCGCAGCCCAGGCGCGAGTCGCCGCAGCACAAGCAACTATAGACCAGGCACGCATCTTGGCGCCCTTCGACGGGATCATCACCAATGTCGAAAGCAAGCCCGGAGACCAGGTCAATCCAGGCACACCGGCCTTCCGCCTTGACGATCTCTCCCATCTGTGGGTGGATGTCCAAGTCTCTGAAGTAGATATCAACCAGGTCCGGGAAGGGCAGCCGGCCATCTTGACCTTTGATGCCATCCTGGCGAAAGAGTACAGTGGGGAGGTCGTGGAAGTATCCCCCGTCGGGACTAGCCAGCAGGGTGTAGTTAACTTCAAGGTGACTGTCGAATTGATCGATACCGATGAAGATGTGCGTCCGGGCATGACCAGCGCGGTGGAGATCGTTGTTAGCAAGGTTGAAAACGCTCTCCTGATCCCCAACCAGGCTGTACGGGCTGAAGAAGGCAAGCGTATGATCTATATCCTCGAAGAGAATGGACAGCTGACCAAGGTCGAGGTCACCCTCGGCGCTAGCTCAGAACGCTTCAGCCAGCTGCTGGAAGGTGATCTATCTACTGGCGACCTGATCGTACTCAATCCGCCCACTGATTTCTTCTCCGGCGGACCGCCAGGTGGGGGTGGTTTCAGAGGGGGGGATGGTTTCGGACAATGAGCGAATACGTAGTTGACGCACAGGATTTAACCAAAGTCTTCACTATGGGGGATGTGGAGGTCCACGCCCTGCGCGGCCTTTCTATCCAGATCGAACGCGGCGAGGTGGTCTCCATCATGGGGCCTTCTGGTTCTGGCAAATCCACCTTGATGAATATTTTGGGCTGCCTTGACCGGCCCACCTCCGGTGATTACTGCCTGGATGGCGAAAGCGTGGCCAATTTGAAGGATGAACAATTGGCAGAGATCCGCAGCCGGAAAGTTGGTTTTGTCTTTCAAAGCTTTAATTTATTACCCCGCTCGACTGCCCTTGCCAATGTCGAGCTGCCCCTGCGCTATGGGCCTCCAAACGGCAGGAAGCGGCGTGAATTGGCCAAAGAAGCCCTTGTAGATGTCGGTCTCGGCGATCGCATCACCCACCGCCCCAATGAGCTGTCCGGTGGTCAGCAGCAGCGGGTGGCCATCGCCAGGGCGTTGGTCAATAACCCGGCGATCGTCATGGCAGATGAGCCGACTGGCAACCTGGATTCAAAATCTGGGGATGAGATCATGGACCTGCTGCTCAAGTTGAACCACGAGCGCGGCGCCACCCTGATCATCGTCACCCACGATCCGGAAATCGCTGAACAAACTCAGCGGGTGATCCACATCCGTGATGGCATCGTTTCGGATGCGTAAGATCTTCTGGAGAACCAGCTGCTTTCCGGGCATGATTCTTGCATAACCAAATAATACAAATCACCAAGGCACAAGCAAATGCCTTGTTAATGAAAAGAGCCGGGTTCTTCTGTCCGGCTCTTTTGATGTAAATATGAAATGCTCAAAACGATATTTCTAATTTCGCAAAATCGGCATCGGCTGATCCAGCTGCGCGGAATTCGCGGATATAAAAGCGTTATCCGGATAACACCAGACCCAGCCTTCACCTGGTTCAATCGAACGGATCAAAGTGTGGTCAGTCTCTTTAATATGTTTGTCCATGTGCTTATTCTTGGAGGTGTCGCAGCAACCCACATATCCGCAGATCAGGCACATCCTTAAACTTGGCCAGCTATCCCCTAAATCGACGCATTCCTGGCAGACCCTCACACTCGGTTCCTGAATCCTGATTTGATCCAGGTGTGAGCAGGTTATCTCACTAAACCTCCGGGTGAGCATCAACTTGTAGATCAGCTCCGGCAGGTTGAACCTGGCAGGCGTTTTAGGCATATACTCACTCCCAATTTGTCCAATTTTGGCAACTAAACCTCAAACCCGCATAACCCATACATTTTGGGCTTCGCGCTTACCTTTTAGTTCAAGCTCTCGTTTTTCCAGTTTTGAAGTATCGACCCCGGCATGTTTAACCGTACTATCGCTGAGCATTATTTCCCCAGCAGCAGCCTGCGAAGCCAGGCGGGCAGCCACGTTGGCTACATCCCCGAGGGCAGTAATTTCCATCACTCCCCCGGTTGAGCCCACATAACCGAAAACGGCTTCACCAGTGTTAATGCCAATCCCGACTGGAGCCCAGGGTCCTTCTGGCTCTCCATAACCTACCACCCGCAGCAGGTCCTGTGCAGCTTCAACTGAAGCCTTAGCAAAATCCTTGCCTAAAAGACCGGGCAGGTAGTAACCAGATACCTGATCTCCTGCCAGTTTATCAATTACCGCGTAGCTATGCATCAACACGTGGGTCGTCTCAGTGTAAAATCGATCGATCATCTTGGAGAATTCGAGTGATCCCATGCTTTCTGCCAGCGGTGTTGAACCGCGAATATCCGCGAACAGCATGCTCATTTCCATCTCTGCACTGAACTTTAAACGCTTGGCCTCCCTTTCGCAATCGGTGCAGAACAATGGATTTATCTCAGAAGGTCTCTTGTTTAAAACACGCTCGACCAACGTGCCACCCCAGCCCTCAAAAGGTGCCATGCAGAAAGTGCATCTGGGATCGGAAGGCAGCTTGGCGAACACTTGCCGGCCTCTTGCTTTCCAGGTCCATTCGAGACCCGCCATCTGCCTCTCCATCTGGGCTTTTTGTTCTTTGTCCTTGGCTGATAATTCTTGTGCCATTTTTTCTTTCATCCAACGAATAGGGAAGACCACATTAACGTACTATACTTTACAGGTCTATTTTACCTTATTTGAATAATCCATTTACTTCACGTTATCAAGGCGAAACAGTACATGCAGGTAGGTGAATTAGAACAGGGACGTCTGCCTTGAAGGTAATCAAATTGCGGCTGGATGTGTTGAACGGATGGCACTTGTCAAGGAAGTCAAGCAAAACAAAAATGCCAGGCTGCATTAGCATGTCCTGGCAATTTGCAGCCTGGCCTAGGACCAATTAAAACCACTCTCAGTTATTGTTCTCTCGCGCCATACGAGTCATCTCTAAAAGGAAGAACACCAGCCCCGCTCCCAGCAGTGCGCTGCCGATCAACGGCAAAGAATTTCTCAGGGCAGCTTCCACTTCTACCTGGCTTAGATCGAGCTGGTAAGGCAGCAAGATCATCAGCAAGCCCACGATGAGTAGCACCACGAATATGGTGATTGTTTGAGTTAGTTGTTTCGAATTTATATCATGTCTCCTTGTTATTCACCTAATTATCTTCAAACTGTTATTTCTTCGGATGGTAAGCATAATAATTCACGTTGAAATTTCAACCAGGATATTGCAATTCATCTCATATTTTATACTCCCATATATACATGCTCACTTGTATGTATATCATCAAAAAAATTTACTCAATACCGTGCATGAAAATCTCAGCCAATGCAGGGCCATCTTCCTTGATTGAAAAAGCCTGCCGGTTGGCAAGCCATAAAATAGCCAACCCATTTTGGTAGCCCAGGAACGCCCTGGCGGCGATCTCAGGGTTCAAACCGGGGCGCAATTCACCTTGTTCGATGATCACCCGAAAAAAACCGCTGATACTTTGCACCAACTCCTGGGCCTCATCATAGCGCCGCTGGTCGAGCGCCACCACGTCCGGCGTGGTCAGCTGCAAGGCCACTACCTCGCTGAACCGGCGATCATTTTCCAACAGGTTGAAGGTATAAACCAGGATGCGAGATAGAACCTCCACAAACGTGCCGCCTTCACTTACAGCCTGGTCAATCGCCGAATTGCCAACTGCGGTGGCCTCCTCCAGCAAGGCCAAGAACAGATCGGATTTGCTGCCGAAGTGATGGTAAATCGCTCCCCGGGTGACGCCCGCGGCCTTAGCGATATCCTCCAGGCGGGTGGCGGTAAACCCTTTCTGGCTGAAAATGGTCAATGCCGCGTCCAGCAAGTCCTGTCTGGTCTGTTCTGCATCTTCTTTGGTACGTCTCATTTTGTCTCCTTTACATACATACTAGCATGTATGTATATATTTGTCAAGGGTTAATTTTAGTAGTATATCCAGGTTGAAAGCGCACACTGCAACAGGATTTGTACCCCCATTCAGGGAAACGTCTACCAGCCCACTTTTCCCTGAATTTCAATCGAATATTCTCAGTTCAATAAACAAACGGAACCAGTTTACTCGTCGTCTCCTGGTACTCGCGGTAGGCATCACCGTACTCTTCGATCAACAGGCGCTCCTCCATCCTGATCCGGTTGATAATGATCGGGATCAAGACGATCATAATCGCAAGACCATACAGGCTCGAGTTGTAAATTGGTATGCCAATAATGGCAATGAGGACCCCCAGGTAGACCGGGTGCCGCGTGTATCGGTAGATGCCATGCGTGACGAGCCGGTGATCTTCCCGGATCACCAGGGTCGAATGGTAAGACCCCCGCAACGTAACCACAGCGATAACAGCGATTGTCAATCCAACCACAAACAGCCCCAGCCCGAGTATGTTTTGCCAGGAGAGAGAATATTGCTTACCGGGTTGATTGGTCAGCTCCAGGAGCGTGCCCAGCAAACTCCCTGGTCCAACTATAAAGCTGACCACCAACCCAGCGGTAAAAACCAAGAGTGCCGGGAGCGCAAAATAGAGTACGTCTTCCCTTATTGCGCTGCGCACAATTTTTAAACGTCGGTGAGATTCGCGTTTTGGCATCCCCTAAAAATTTTCCCGCAAATTATCGGTTTAGTAATATCTGCATCGTTCAATATCTTGGGAGGAATTCAAGTGATCCCAGTCGATTCCGATACTTGGAAGTTAATTGCCTTATAAGTGGTTCATTCCTCCTGACCAAGGTCGAATTGAGGCGCGATACGGGCGACGGTTTTCAACATTCTGACGTCTTTATTTGCCTCTACTGATTCTGCATCCAGTTCTCGAGCCAGTCGATCCACTGCCACGATGATCACCTGGGTTTTTGTCAGTCCATGTACCATTGCCAGGTTGTTTATCTGATCGTGGGTCAGCTGAGGTAGTCGAGCGTTAAACTGGCTTGAAGATCTGCTCTGTGCTGAATCCGAGGTGGTTTTTTTAGACATTGAATCCTCGCTTTAATATGTATATTATAAATATATAATAATACTATACAATTGTCAAGCTTTTAACGCATTAATAACTATCCAGCGGAACTGAATTAAGGGGAAGGTGAAACGGGCCGCTAGGTCGTATCAGTCCTTATCTGGGAAATAAAGCCTATTGCCATCGCCATCTACAACCAATACCAGAGGATCCTGCGTCCAAACGGGTCTTGCCTGAGATCGACTGCCTGAAAGGCATTAGAAGCTCAACATGGTAGGCATAGTCATTTAAGAGCCATCGCACAAACACCCAAACCTTTCGGGTGGACATCCTTCTCTTCGAAGGCAGCCCCTGAGAAATCCGCCTCGCTCAGCAGCTAGCAGCTGCTTTGATCACCTCCGCTGAACAGATTGAATATACCAGTTTGGGTGATCTTGTCCTTCCCGAAGTCCTCCTTATCGATCATCCCAAGCACAAGGCGACCACCAGGTCTTAACACTCTTTTTATTTCAATAAGAGGTTTCAGAGGCACCTCCCAGAAATCGATCACATTGATTGCAAATGCCATATCAAATTAACCATCACCGTAAGGCAGAGAGGCTGCGTTACCATGTCTGAGATCGACCCGCCCTGAGGCAATCGCAGTTTCATTCAGCTTGCCTGCCTCCCTGAGCATGGTTTCCGAAAGTTCAATTCCGGCCACCAAACCTTGAGAAGCCATCTCTGAGGCGCCCTGGATGCCAAATCCGGGTCCAAAGCCGATTTCTAAGACATAATCGTCGGGTTGGATTTCAAGGAGCTCCAGCGTCCATTCGATCAATTTCTGATTTACGCGGGCCATTTGATGATCGGCGAACCTGCCCCAAAAACCAGTCGGCAGGCGCAATTGCCTTGCCCTGAGGTTATCTATAAAGCTCATCCAACACCTCCTTAATCGGGCCCATCACATCATTTCAGGTCTGATTTCAACGGAATCCTCACCTTCGCCAAAATTGATCCCTTTTCGTCGGTCAATAAAGGAAAAGCAAAACACTCTATACTCTCAGTATATTGTTAATTCCATATGCAAATTTCGATATATTAAAAAATTGTCATGGCCTGCCCCGCATTCTTGGCGGGGCAGAGGCTCCGTAAAACGGAGGCGAAGTATCTCTAAGGCTATCGCCAACCAAAGCAAAAGGAATCTTCAGTCGCTCTGCTCCTTCAGAATACGATTAAATTAGTCGGTCGATTAAGATATAAAAACTTGCACATCGGGTTAACAAACTTGATTATCGCGTTTTGTCAATGTTAAGGCAAATATATTTAAAAATGCAATCAGAATCTTTCTTTTATCCCCCACTGGGACCGAACCCACCGCAAAATAAAGGGTAAGTAAGAGGATGCGCAGCGAGAGGCGCACCCTCCTATTGACTAATGATGACCTACCCGAGCGGCACCATTGCTTCCACCGCCGGTATGAAGAGCTGCTCGTACAAATCATCCCGCTCCTCTACCGCGGACACGAGAAACACAAAGTAGGCTTTCTTGGCATCCTCAGCCAATGCCAAGTCGACGTAATTCCCACCGCGCTCGAAGGTATAGAAGGTCCAGGTGAAACTACCCAATTCCTCAGTCGCCTGGGATTCCATCATCCCTTCTATTCCCAGCTGGCCCGTTAGTTCAGCCAGCAGATCTGCTGCCGTGCCCGGACTCGCTTCCAACACGAAATATGTTGGGTCGAGCGATGAACTCCCTCGCAGCAAGTTGCCCGGAGCTAATTCCTGCCAGCCAACTGGCACCAATCCGCTGAACCCGCGCCCCTCATCCGAAAATGGTTCCAGGATCAGTTCCGCTTTTGTGGTATGGATATCAAACTCCAGGGCAGGCGTCTCCTCGATGCAGCCAGCATCTGGCGCCTGGCCTGGTTCATTCAGAAAAGCTCCCGCCATTTCTCGAGTACAGGCACTGGCCCCGGTGATATCGTGACCGATCCCCGGCACTTCAAAGAAAAAGCCCTGGCTCAAGTGGCTTGCCACCAGCTGACCATATT
>JBFFEL010000136.1:0-10598 GCA_041558875.1 Anaerolineales bacterium | reverse complement strand
TTGACCGAATGATTGAGGAAGGCTTACAAGGTGTAGAATTTATCGCCATTAATACCGATGCACAGGCATTGATGCTTTCTAAGGCACCGGTGCGAGTAAGGATAGGCGATAAGTTGACTAGAGGATTAGGATCAGGCGGCAACCCTGAAACGGGTCGCAAAGCTGCTGAAGAATCTGCAGAAGAAATGTATGACGTACTCAGAGGCGCAGATATGGTGTTCATCACCGGTGGGATGGGTGGCGGCACCGGTACTGGAGGCTGCCCAATTGTGGCCCAAATTGCTAAAGAAGTAGGCGCTCTTACAATTGGTGTCGTAACCCGTCCATTTACTTTTGAGGGTTCCCGTCGAATTCAATCTGCTGAAGGCGGCATCACACAGCTTAAAGAGCAGGCAGACACATTGATCGTGATTCCAAACGATCGCCTGCTGCAGATTGTGGATAAAAGGGCGAATCTCCACGATGCCTTTAAGATGGCAGACGATGTTCTCCGACAGGGTGTGCAAGGTATTTCTGAGCTGATCACTGTGCCCGGTTTAATCAACCTGGACTTCGCTGATGTACGCACGATCATGTCTGAAGGTGGGGCTGCATTGATGGCGGTAGGGAATGCTAAAGGTGAGGAGCGCGCCCGCGAGGCTGCAGAGGAAGCAATCTCGAGTGAATTGTTGGATATAACTATAGATGGTGCTCGAGGCATTCTGTTCAACGTCACTGGAGGTCCGGACCTGACCTTATTCGAAGTCAACCAGGCAGCGGCCATTATCAAAGAAACAGCTCACCCGGATGTCAACCTGATCTTCGGAGCTGTAATTGATCCCTCGATGGGAGATGAGCTGCGAATAACAGTGATCGCAACTGGTTTTGAACGCACAGGCATCCCACGCCGACTCCTAAAGAAATCTGCTTCTGGTAAGGAAAATAAGATCGAGGATGCTCAAATTCCTGAAACCAGTGAGGTCTTGGCCAGCTCAAATCAAGCCGCTGATTTCCAACCACGCACCTTCAACACAGAAGATTTGGATATTCCAACCTTCTTGAGAAATCGCTCTCGGTAGGTGAGGAAATCTCACTGGAAAGCGAAATCGCTTTTTGAGGTGAAATTCAGGTAGTGATGTGCGGTCTCCTTCTCGCACAAGTTTTGGAGTAGGTTTGAATGAAGGAACTTATTGGGAATCACAGGCTCGAATCATGAGGACCCTCGTCCCCTTCCCGGGATTGCCTTCCCCTGGGAGGGGGATGAGTGGAGTCATTTTTCAGCAATATTTTAAGATTAGAGTTGGTTTGATTTCCTTGCCAAATGACCCATGGTATGCTAGAATATTTGCCCAGCAAGTACCACATCTAGGGGTAATTCCAAAGCAACCGCCATATATGGCGGCAACAAATGTTCTAATAACGGGGTTGTGATGCGTTGTCCTTATTGCCAAGGTGAAGATTCTCGTGTGGTTGATACATCTCACGATGCGCGGGGAGGTATTCGACGACGAAGGGAGTGCAACAACTGCCACCAACGTTTCAGTACCTATGAAAGGGCGATTTTAGCAAACCCATTACTTGTAAAGCAAGATGGTACTCGGGAAGAATTTGACCGGGATAAACTGCTGCGCGGGATCAGGATATCATGCGCGAAAAGACCTGTTTCAGCAGCGGAAATTGAAAGATTAGTTGGAGAAATTGAATCAGCCCTACAGGCGATGGGACGTGCGGAAGTGTCCTCGAGGGTTGTGGGGGATATGGTAATCGCCGGATTAAAGGAGATGGATCAGGTTGCTTATATCCGGTATGCCATTGTATATCTCGGATTGGACGATCTGAGATCAATTAGGGACGAAATCGATCACTTATTAGAGAGCTAAGTCGATATTTGAGGCTGTCTGGTACACGCCTCAGTTATTTTGTGCTTAATAGGGGTCGGTAATATAGTCAGGAGGAATGATTAATGTTGCGAGAAGATCAAGAAAATGTTGTTAATTCAGGGATGCTGCCAACTCCCCCACTACCGATAGGTATCAATAAAGTAGATTTGACTGATAATGCAGAACAGGTATTCACCCGCCGATACGTTCGCAAGGATAAGAATGGTGAATTGGTTGAATCGATGGAGGAGACTTTCTGGCGGGTAGCTTACCATGTAGCAAAAGCAGAGGCAGATTGGGGGAATGATATTGACACCACTGCGAAACAATTTTATGAGTTGTTATCCTCCAGGCGTTTTTTTCCCAATTCACCAACTTTTACAGGAGCTGGTACACCATTGGGTCAATTGGCAGCTTGTTTTGTATTACCAGTTTCCGATGATATGGGTAGAAAATCTGATGGGATATTTCAAACATTGCGAGATGCGGCGTTGATCCAGCAAACCGGGGGCGGGAATGGTTTCTCATTTTCCAGGTTACGGCCAAAAGGTACTATCGTAAAAACTTCTGCTGGCCAGGCGACTGGGCCGGTGGGTTTCTTGCGCGTTTATGATAGGGCGTTTGGCGAGATTGCCCAGGGAGGCACAAGACGTGGCGCAAATATGGGTGTTCTGCGCGTAGATCACCCTGATATTGAGGATTTTATTACCTGCAAGACCGATGAAGATGCTATCACAAATTTCAACATCTCTGTTGGAATCACAGATGATTTTATGGAGGCTGTGAAAGAGGACCGAAAATGGGAATTAAAGTTCCCGGATGTATCCTTGGATGAATATAAAACGTTCAAAGGCACGATCGAACAAGCCGAGGAAGCAGGTATTCCAGTTCAAGTTAAAAAGCGAGTTAAAGCAAAGGAATTATTTGAGAAGATCGTTCGCCAGGCTCATCACAATGGCGAACCTGGAGTACTCTTCCTGGATGCTGCCAACCGCGGGAATCCTGTCCCCCACCTATACAGGCTTGAAGCGACTAATCCTTGCGGAGAACAGTGGTTAGGACCATATGAAAATTGTTGTTTAGGTTCCATTAACCTCGCCCAGCATTTTGGTGATTCCGGATCTGTAGATTGGGAAGGTCTTCGGGAGAGTATCGTCTTAGCAACGAGATTCCTTGAAGATGTTGTTCAGGCAAATTCGTATGTCCCAGCAGTTCCGCAGCTCAAAGAAGCGGCATTTAGAGCCCGGCGCATCGGGCTTGGGATTATGGGCCTGGCTGATCTTATGTACCATGTTGGCGTTCGTTATGGATCGAAAGATGGTCAAGAATTCGCAGCGCAAGTCATGGAATTCATTCGTTTTCATGCCATGTTGACCAGCATCGAATTGGCAGAGGAAAGAGGACCTTTTGATGCGATTGTGGGTTCAATCTACGATCCTGATGATCTTAAATGGCAACCACCCAAACCGTTGATTACTTATGAGCGAGACTGGAAGAGACCCTCAATTAATTGGGATGAAGTCGTTGAGGGGATTCGTGCTCATGGTATCCGCAATGCGGCCCAGACTACCATAGCACCAACTGGGACAATAGCCACGGTGGCTGGATGCGAAGGATATGGATGTGAACCTGTTTTTGCCCTGGCATATATTCGTCATGTGAATGACAATGGAAAAGACCTGCAGCTGCAGTACACAAGCCCCTTATTCAACCAGGCACTCATCGATGCAGGTATCGATGAGAATATACGCGGGATGATCTTCGACCAGGTTATGGATGAGGGTACCTGCCAGGATATTGGGCTCATCCCTGATAAAGTACGGGATATATTTGTTGTATCCCAGGATATCAAAGCGGAGGAACATGTACGCATGCAGGCTGCCATGCAGGCATTTGTCGATAATAGCTTATCTAAAACGATCAACTTTCCCGAGATTACGACTGAGGCTGATATTGCGAAAGCGTATCGATTAGCCTGGGAGTTGGGGTGCAAAGGGATCACTGTTTATGTGACTGGTTCCCGACAAAAAGTTGTCTTGGAGACTCACGCCGTTGCCAAGGAGAAGAAGGCTATCACGGAAGAGATCACCAGCAGCGAATCACCAGATAAAAGCAGCTGGTTAGAAGCAAAGAAACCACGCCCCCGGCGCCTGCCAGGAAACACTTTTTACGTCGAGACACCCCTTGGCAAGACTTTCGTCACAGTTAACGAAAATGGTGGTCAACAGCCTTTTGAAGTTTTTGTAAATACTGCCAAAGCAGGCTCAGAAACTGCTGCGGTTTCTGAAGCAATTGGCAGGTTAATCTCCTATATTTTGAGACTGGTCTCCCCGATTACTCCCCGGGAAAGGCTGGTTGAGGTTTGGCGGCAGCTCTCAGGCATCGGAGGAGGGAGACCATTAGGTTTTGGTCCAAATCGGGTGAGATCGCTGCCAGATGGCGTCGCCCAGGCTTTGGAGGAGTATTTAAAGAATTATTCGTCCAGCGAGGTAATCTTCGAGGAGGATGGTAATGGTTATTATCCAGCCTCAGACCTAAATGCAGATCAAAATCAAATTCAAATTGGAGATTTGTGCCCTGAATGTGGCGAAGCTGCAGTAGTAAATGAAGAAGGTTGCCGGAAATGTTATGCTTGTGCGTATAGTGAATGCTGATTTGGCACCGCACTGAGGTTGTCTTAATATTGAATGTGCAATCAGTAGAAGAATTTGATTGAGTAAAAAGAATGGCAAAACGATTAATTGTGGTTGCCGGAAATATCGGGGCCGGGAAAACCTCATTGACGGAAAGACTCGGTTCTCGTCTGGGGTGGGAAACAGCGTTTGAATCTGTTTCTGATAACCCTTATCTACCGGATTTTTATGCTGATATGCAATCCTGGTCGTTTCATCTGCAGATTTACTTCTTGGGACACCGTGCAGAGCAGTACCTTGGCCTGGCTAAATCACCCCAGTCGTCAATTCTCGATCGCAGCATTTATGAGGATGCATATATTTTTGCGCGCGCGCTTCACCACCTCGGAAATCTGGATGAACGGGATTATTTGGCCTACAGGAGGGTGTTTGAACTCTTAGTGTCCACCCTGCCAGCGCCAAACTTGCTGATATACCTAAAAGCACCTGTGTCGGTGTTGATAGAACGCATCCGACGGAGAGGGAGGGATATTGAGAGCGGAATCTCTGCCGACTATCTGTCCTTGTTAGAATCCTTCTATGATGATTGGATGAGGTCATTCGATGTTTGTCCAGTTCTCACCATACACACTGGAGAATTAGGGCGGGAAGTCCCACTGGATTTCGTACATAATCCAAGGCATTTAGATATTGTCGTGGAGCGGATACAGGATAAATTGGCGGGTAAGGAGGATGTCATCTTCCCAGCAGATATTTAAAGAAGATGAATTTTAAATAATAAACAGGATCTGGAGGATTTTCCGGATCCTGTTTTATTTATTAAGAAGACTAAAGGAAGTTTCTCATCAAATAAACTGCGACTGTATCGAGGATTAATCCAAGGACGAACAGCAATCCAAATCTACGGTTGTGAACAAAAGCCCCTGCGACGAAATAGTTCGGCCATACATCGGGGTAATCATCTGGTTTTTCTTCCGGCTTTGGGCTACGAAACATGGGGATGATCTGCAACAATACTGTGACAGAGAAAAAAACAATCAACATCACCGGGGTGAAAAAACCGACGAGTACGAGGTAAACCACCAGGATGTACTGCAGGAATATCATACCCAAGGCTGAATATCGAGATAATTTCTCTCCCAGGATGACAGGCAGTGTATGGATGCCGCGCTCTTTGTCCATATCAAATTTGTCGATATGTTTACCGAAAATCACTCCAGTGACCCCCAAAGCATATGGCAAGCTGGCCAGGAGTACATTCCACTCCCAGGTACCTGTGATCACATAGTAGCCACCGCCGATCATCAGTGGTCCCCAAACGATGAGCACTGCGATCTCGCCTAACCCGATGTATTTCAGCGGCCAGGTATAAAAAAGGACGAAAAAAGCGCCTAAGCCTAACAAGATCAAGGTCAACCCACCTTGCAGCAAAACCAAAGCCAGACCGGCTGTTAGAGCGATCAGCCCGGAAACGGCTGCGTAGGTGAGCAGCTGCCTGGTAGTCATCAGGCCATGCACCAGACACTGAGGCCCGTATTGTGAGCGATAGTAATTATCCTCGTCAACACCCCTCTTATAATCTGTGTAATCATTCAACAAGTTATTGGTCGCATGGGCCATGATCAGACCGATTGTCAAAAGAAACCAACGTCCCAGGTTAAATGAACCATCATGGATGGCTAATATCCCAGCAATAGCGGCTGAAATGAAGGTCATAATCAATACAGCAGCCCGGGTGGAGATCAACCATTTCGAGATAATGTCTAACTGTTCCCACTCATCCTGGCTGATGCGAGGGATAACTTGCAAGGCTTTTCGCCACATCGTCACATTCATATCAAGAATTACTCCAATATAAGACAAGCATTATCAGGTTCATGAGAATCCCAATAGGTCTTAATTGTGGAATATTGTACTAATTGTTAGGGGGATAAACCAAGATCCTTGAAATTCTTACGAATTATTAATAACCTGGGATAAAGCTTGACAAACATCGTCAACCTGTTGCTCAGTCATGACGCTCGAGAATGGAATGGCTAAACTACGATCGCCGAGATCTTCGGTGATCGGGAAATCACCTGGCTGGTAACCAAAACGCGATACCATATATGGCTGCAGATGGATCGGGGTAAAGTATGGTCGTGCAGGGATACCCATTCTGCCAAGCGCTGAAGCAATTTCGTTACGATCCAATCCTTTTTCCAAGCGAATTACATACACGAACCAGCTCATGCGGGTTGTAGTGGCACTGATGATAGGTACTTCAATGCCGGGAATCTGGGATAGCCTCTGTGAGTACCAGCCTGCAACCACCGCCCTTTTGTTAATCATGCTGTCCAGGCGGGTAATTTGGATTTCTCCTAGAGCTGCGCTCATTTCATTTAGGCGATAGTTGTACCCTAAATAAGTGTGCTGCAGCCAGGTATCACCCGGTGAGCGACCTTGATTTCTCAATGATCTCATCAAATCTGCCGCTTGATCATCATCCGTTACGATCACTGCACCCTCGCCAGTGGTCATTTGCTTGTTTGGATAAAATGCAAATACACCATAATCGCCGAGGGTGCCTGCTTTTAGACCTTTATATTCTGCCCCCAGCGCTTCACAAGAATCTTCAATAATCTTTAAGTCATTATCCTCAGCGATCGCTCGAATAGGATCCAAATCGGCTGGCTGACCGAAAACATCTACTGGTAAGATGGCTTTTAGCTTTTTAACATTGTCTGCTCCAGATCGGGGGAGCCAACGAGCCCGATTTTCAGAAAATGACACCAGATCATTTACAGCTTCAGAAATCAACGCGGGATCAATATTTCCAGTAACAGGATCAATATCAACAAATACAGGTACGGCGCGTTCGAACAAAATTACATTGCTGGAAGCGACGAATGAGAATGGGGTAGTAATCACTAGATCTCCCTGATCTATCCCTGCCGCTCGAATGCAAAGGTGTAAACCTGCCGTCCCAGAATTGATCCCGATCGCATATTTGCTGCCGGTATATTCCCTGAATGCAGATTCAAATCCCAGTATCCGGGTGCCCATACTTAAATTGGGAGTATTGAGAACGTCAGCGACAGCCCTTCGTTCTGCATCTGTTATGTCAGGGGATGACATTGGAATTTGCGGTTTATCGTCCACAAGAAACTCCAGGTTGATAGATAGGGAAGATTGGTATCTTTAATCAGGCCAAATTGTCCCTGCCTTGATTATGCTGCCATCAGGGACATCAGATTTTACTGTCGCACCGTTGCCAATTCTTGAATTCTCCCCGATTTTGACTCCCAGGTTTACTGTCACTCCCATCCCGACTAAGGAACTGTGGCCGACCTTAACATCTCCTGCTAAAACAGCACCGGGAGAAATGTTCGTGTATTGATCCAACCTGCATTCATGGGAGACGATAGCTCCAGTGTTTATGATCACACCAAATCCGATATTCGCTTCACTGCCCACATAGGCATTTGGAAATACCTGTACACCAGGAGCTATGCTTGCACTAGGTTCAATCACCGCGGATGGATGGCTGATCGATGGACATACAAATCCATGTTTTGCCAGATTTTGAAAAACATTGATTCGGCTGGTAATATCACCGATGCCGCCTACAGCATTCACTGCCTGTCTGATCCCATGAGCGTGTAATTCAGGCAGTTTTTCTCTGCCCCCAAGGACAGGGAACCCTAAAATCGAAGTCCCGGGCTGGATGCCATCATCAATGACACCTTGGATATGGTAAATGCCGGCAGCTAGGATCAAATCAATTACAGATTTCCCATGACCTCCGCCTCCGTAAACGATCAACTCCTGTGAATTAAATTCAAATTCTTGCACCTCTGGTTCTGGAGATTTATCAACAAATTCGCGAACCAGATTTTCGGTAACCATTGGACCAACTGGGAGCAGATTCAAGTCAAGATCGATTGATTGAGCAAGCATTAAAGCGGGTTTTGATATTCGTAATCCGGCTGGGATATCAGCTTGTTCTGAAGTTGGGATACTTTCTTTAGCAGCAGTTTGCGTAAATTCTGGCTGCCAATCCGCGTTATCAGACAAGTAACACAATTGGGATCCAGCTTTTACAGTTTGGCCCTCGGAAAAAAGCAGGTGAACAACGTAACCATCACGCTCAGCAATCAAATCAGCAGTTGACTTGGTCGTTTCGAGCGTGCAGAGGATGTCCCCTTCATGTACATATTGCCCTTCTTTGATGGCTAAAGAGACAATTTTTGCTTCTGGCTCATTCGGATTCAAGAGGGGGATTTTTACAGAAATCGCTGATATATCCATGAGTTTAATTTGTGCTTGCAATTGATATCAAAGCCATTATTTATACCATCATTTTCACTGCATGAACGATATCCTCAATATCAGGCAGAACAGCATTTTCCAGGGATTTGGAGGCGGGGATAGGCGAGTCCAAAGCCGCAACACGCTGTATTTTGTAAATCTCTTCTCCAAAGTTTTCTACGGATCGAGCAATAATTTCGGCCCCCCAACCCATTGTATATGTACCCTCTTCAACAACCAGCAGCCGATGAGTACGGCGAACAGCTTCATAAATCGACTCGATCCTGAATGGTGAGAGTTGAGTCATTACAACGAGATCGACAAATATCTCGTCTTCATACGCCAACTGCAGAGCTGCCTGGCGGCATATTTCAGCCATGTATCCATAAGTTGTAATGGATAATATCGGCTCGGGTGCATCTCTCAATCGAAGGTGTAAGGCTGGTGCATATTGGTCAGCCAACAATCCAGAATCATTTTGATTATGGGACAGGTAAGTAGTGATGATGAAATCGGAGGTTTCATTTTCATCCAAAATGGATTGCGAATAAAGAATTTTGTTTTCGACAAATAAAACTGGATCATCATCATACAAAATTGCCTTGGATAAGATTTGACCTGGGTCAGTGAGGTTGTTTATCGCCAAAACCTTCAGACCGGGAGTGCCGAGGAACAACTTTTCCAATGTTTGGCTGTGAGTTGGACCATATCCCCGGCGTCCTCCCATTGGTACCCGGATTACTAGCGGTACACTCACCTGATCGTTGTACATAAAGCGAAATTTGGTCGCATGGTTGATCACCTGGTCCGCGATCAAGGTGAGGAAATCGCCAAACATGATTTCCACCACCGGTCGTAATCCACGCAAAGCCATGCCGGTTGCTACCCCCAAAATTCCTGCTTCTGAGACTGGGGTAGTGAACGTGCGGTCAGGAAAAGCTGTTGAGATACCCTGCGTAACTTTAAACGCCCCACCATATGGATCCAGAATGTCTTCACCAAGTAAAACCACTCGTTGATCGGTGGCGAGTACATCATGCAAGGTTGAGTTGAGAGATTCAAGGACCGTTGTCATCGGCAATTGGGTGATGTGAAATTCAAGCCAAGATTTCTGGAAATGGATCGTGCACAGCAGCTTGAAATGCTTTGAGTACTTCGTCTTCCACTTCTTCGTTTACTGAGTCAATTTTTTCAACGGTTAGGCTTTTTGAAAGGACCGTTATCGGATCTCGTAAGTTCCGAATAGTCCGAATTTGATCTTCATCCCGGGTATCATCACCTTTTGAATGAGGGCCGAAACGGTGAGTGTTGATCACCAGAGACTGTGGGGCAGATTCATTTCTCACTTCAACCATCATCTGTTGAGCCGTAGAACCGATTTCGACAACATCGCTGCTATCGAGAACCCTGGTTTTAATTCCAAAAGCTGTAAAGCGGCTTGGGATGTCGCCTGCCAGGGTTAGCTCTACGGGGGTTGTTTGCGCGATGTGGTTGTTTTCAACAACAAATAAGATTGGTACAGACCATAATGAAGCCATGTTGATGGATTCATACACCACTCCTTCTCCCATGGTCCCATCCCCAAGAAAATTAATCGTAATTGAGCTACGCCCTTGAGTTTTTTCTGCAAGAGCTATCCCTACTGCGATAGGTACAGTCCCGCCCAAGACTCCATTTGAGAAGAAATTCTTCCAATGCAGGTGTTGGGAACCGCCTCGCCCTCCACTGACACCAGTTGATTTACCCATTAATTCTGCGAAAAGTGCCCGCATATCGCCCCCGTAAGCCAGGAAATGGCCATGGCTGCGGTGGTTGC
>JBFFEL010000135.1:0-10622 GCA_041558875.1 Anaerolineales bacterium | reverse complement strand
TGGCGCCTCCGTTGCTGCCGGTGTACAGGCATTCAGCGCGAAAACCGCCAGCATAACTACTGCAATCAGCAACCAAAGTTTCTTTTTCCTTATCATTTCATCCTCCTTAATGGTATTCTGGGTTTTGTATTCCTCATCTGCTCCATTTTTATGCTGGTGCATCGATCAGCCGGAACGCGAGATCAACGGCTGAGATGGCATCTTCAGCATAGCCGTCTGCACCAACCTCTGCGGCAAAGCTGTCTGTAACAGGTGCTCCACCGACCATCACTTTGACTTTATCGCGGAGATTGGCTTCTTCCAAAGCTTCGATTAATTTCTTTTGCTGCAGCATGGTCGTGGTCAACAATGCTGACGCGCCAACGATATCCGCCTGGTTTTCTTTAACGGCTGCAATGAACTCATCAGCACTTTTGTCGACGCCGATGTCATACACCTGGAATCCATTGGCAACCAGCATCGTTCCAACCAGGGTTTTGCCGATCTCGTGCATATCGCCTTCCACAGTGCCGAGGACCACCTTGCCGACAACTTCACGCGATTGGTCGCCAACCATTTCAGGTTCAAGCACTGCCAACGCCTTTTTCATCGCTTCGGCGCCGATAATCAGCTCAGGCAAAAAATACTCACCGCTGGAAAAAAGGTCACCCACCTTTTGGATGCCCTTGGTTAGCCCCTCGTTGACGCAGGTCAATGGGTCGAGTCCTTGATCTAAGGCTTGCTTGGCCAGCTGCTCCGCGTCTTCCGGTTCGCCATCGATAACAGCCTGAGCTAATTTTGCGTACATTTCATCTGACATATAAACCTCCTCTTTTGTATCCCTTAGATGAGTGAGTTTTGGTAATCAATTTGTATGCCGGGTTAAAAATTTCATGAATTTCGCCGCTTTCTTCTCCTTATGTCTCTATGAACTATCTTCCAATTTGTGCCTCAGCTTTTTCCAATATCAAATTTATTTCATATGTTGCCGCCTCCTCCAGTGGTTGGGGTTCGTGTTCTGCCAGTATTTTCTCCAATTTTGCCCGCGCTCGTTTTCTGATATCCCCGTTTTGGATTCCTTCCGGCGTTTGACGGGGGTGAGAAAGGTCCGGGATCCAAATATCACGCAAATGGGATCGGGTATGCTTCTGGGAGAGAAAATGCCCTCCGGGGCCAACGCCTTCTATGATATCTATAGCAATTCCATCTGCCTCGGTGTCTAAACCGCGCGTCAAAATGCGGTGATTGTGGTAGATCTCATCATCAAAAATGATCTGCTCGGGTATTAGTAGCGTAGACGCTTCTAACATACCTAAGCCGATCGTGATATCCGTTCCTGCCAGGGCACACATCAGGGCTGTGTATACACTATCCCGACCCAGTGTGTAGGTGGCAGGTTCGGCATGGTTGAGGCCAAAAGTACCACCCAGAGCCGGGATACCCCAATCATGAGCCATCTGAACTGCGGCGACATTACACAAATATTTTTCTGGAAGCGTCACCAGGTATTCCGCAGATTGGGGATCCATGCCGGAGACAAGCAGAGATTGAAAGACTGGAGCACCTGGGGCAACCAGCTGCATTAAGACCATCGCGCTGACCGCCTCAGCATTCCCAATTGTCAGGGCACCGCCGGGAACAGCAGGGGCGGTCGAACCCATGGTGGGCATACCCATGAAGCCAACTGGGATGCCCGCCTCAGCGAATACCATTGCCGCTTCGATACCTTCTTTATCCTGGCTCAGAGGGGCGATGGTGCAGATTAAACTTGATAGTGGCGGCTGTTCGCCTAATTTCTCAGCATCCCCAGCGATCACCAAGGCGATTTCAAGCGCATACCGGGCAAGGTCTTCGCCCATCACGGTCTCAGTCTGGACATGCTTGACTATATTGTTATAGGCTGCATCCAACTCGTGCAGGGGCGCCAGGCGGCCATAATCTTGTGCGCTGACCATCGGCCAGAAAAATGAAATTGAGGTCAGGTAGTCGCAAACCCGAGCCATTTTTGCGACGTCATCTTTTGACGATAAGCGTCTTTCTCCAGTCTCGAAATCAATCGTCTCTACCCCGCATCCATCCGTCCCAAAATAAGAGTATCCGCCTCCAACTATGAGGTCAGTTCCTGGTTCTCGTCCTGAAAGGGTGAATGTGCCAGGTGCTTTGCTCATCTCTGTTAGGACAAAATCCGATGGCAGTTTCACAATCATTGTTTCTTGGTCAACCATTGCTCCGTGTTCATTGAAGACGCCCAGGGCTTTCTCAGATGGGAAGCGAACACCAACATTCTCCAATACATACAATGTTGCTTCGCGGATCTGAGCAAGCTGCTTAGAATTCAGCACCTTGAAGTCGATAGTGGATAGAATGGGATCAATTCTGGTCATTTATAGGATGATGCCTTTATTTGTGCAGATCAAAATTCGCTCTATCGTAAGATGTCAAATTATCATTCTTACATTGCCAAATCGTTCAAGATCCTCAAAACTTAATGGACAGTTGCTGGTTTAGCTCCAAACTAAAATCAGGACCGAAATAACGGCGCAGAATGTTTTCCAGCTCCTGCTCAACGCCAGCTGGGAGAGATGGTGGTTTATGTGTTTCCAGGATGTCGTTTGCTTTTTCCCGACAGATTGTCTCGATTGTCTCACCTTTCTCCTGCCAGGTCTCATAAGCATCCCTGTCGAAGATCTCTGGCTGCCAGTGTTGGTGATAATTCTGCCTGGTGTGATCCTCCTTCAGAAAATTTCCTCGCGGTGTATTTGCTTTGATCAGCTCCACTTCATCATCAACATTGGTATCACCAAACCCCTGAACCAATCGCCTCAGTCCGGCGATGATCTCGTTGTCCAGCACCATTTGGGTATATGAAATGGATGAACCCGCATCAGTCGCCCCGACCCCGTATATGATGCTGGCCTCTTCATTCATCAGGGGGATCGCGGTCAGCACTTTTTCTGCACCAGATTGGGCATCCAGCTGTTTGGCATCTGAAGACAGGCCACCGCACATTGAGGGGATGCCGTAATACTTTCCCATTATCGCCGCGCCGCTGTTAATCATCCCTCGTTCAGGTGCACCTAATGGAAGGATCCCCGTGCGCATATCCAACACGGCGGAGACGCTTCCATAAAGCAGGGGAGTGCCAGGGAATAACATCTGGAGTACAGCGATCCAGGCCAGGATGTCCGTGTTGATCACGATCAATTCACCCAGCAGCGTCACTGGAGCACTGGCGCCACCCATCGCCATGCTTAATAACGTGATCGGAATCCCATACTCTGCCCAGTTCAGCATACAACCGATGTTTTCTGGGGTGAAGTACCCGGGACTGATGGGACAATACAGGGTGGCGAAATTCGGGTGTTCCCGTAATTCATCGAATCCACCAGCCACCACGGCCAACATCTCTACAGCTGCCTCAACCCTCTGAGGCGACAACACCCGGTGAACGATCGGTTTGTTGGTGAAGCGCAGCAGCTCGGCAATCTCTACCAGATCTGAGAATTCTCCCTGGTCAGTGGCAGTGACTGTCGGGCGGACAATATCTACCATTGGCAGTGCATCCTGAAGCATCACCAGCTGCTGGACATCATGTCGAGTTGCCGATCGCCGCTTTCCACTCTCTAAATCCAGAACATTCACTGGAGTGCCTGCACCCATGAAGCAGCTGTGTTCAGTATAGGGGGCTGGGATAAACCCACTGCGGTCAAATATTTCCGTGTTTTTTGGTAGGGTTGAAAGGGCAGTCTCCAGGATTTCTGGAGGAATGCGCACCATCTGCGTCTCCCAATCCACGATGAAATCAACCTTCTCCAACCGAGTCAATGCATCAGCATGTGGTACACAGAAACCGGTCTCAATCAGAATTTCCACCGATTTTTCGTGGATTAGGTCAGCAATGGCGTTTGTGTATTGAGGTTCAAACATTCTGTCAAGTTGTGAATATCATTTCGTATGCGACTATGATAAAGTCCTTTACTCAACCGAGGAGTCAATAGGCTGTAATTCAGGATTTTTCACCGGTGGGGCCTCACCCCAGCGATATGACAACTTGTACATTTTTAGAATCAGGAATGATTGGGTGTTGCGCACACCTGGAATCTGTTGTAACTTGTTGTTGAGAAAGTTGACGAAATGTTCTCGATCCTCACAATATGCTTCAACAAAGAGATCGAATTCACCTGCTGCCTGGAACAGATACGTTACTTCCAATAACTCGGAAATATCTTCTGCCACTTCATCAATCGGTCTTCCTTCGACACTAACGCCAATCATACCGGCTTCATATAAGCCAATTTTTTGAGGTTCTACGATGCCGACAATCTGCAGAAAACCCTGGTCAATCATCTTCTTAACTCGCCTTCTAATTCCCCCTTCTGTTAAGCCAAGTTCCGCGGCGATCTTTGTATAGGGCATGCGTCCATCGTATTGCAGGTAGGAAATGATTGCTCGATCAGTTTCGTCAAACATGGGTCTATTGTACCGAAATTCGTATAAAAATCAAGTACATTTATACTATAATCGTACAAATAAATAAATAAAAATACGATAATCGCTAATATACGGAGTATTTTGGTGCTATTCGTATTATTGGAAAATGCCGGAATAATCCTGACTTTTGATGGCAAAAAGGAAAATTGAAGTCAATCAAAACGAATTAACACGCAATAATTATTTGGTCAACTCAAATATGTCTTACAAGGAGAGAAAATGCAAAAAGCCAAACCGAATCTTGTATTTAAGAATGGTGTTATTTACACAGGTGATCAAAAGCATTTATGGGCAGAAACAATCGCAGTCGCTGATGATCAAATTGTCTTTGTTGGCTCATTCGCGGATATTGAAGAAGATTTTTCTCCAGAGGCAGAAATTATTGATCTAAACGGGAAGCTGGTCCTTCCAGGATTTATCGATGCGCATTCTCATCCATCGCATGGGATGGATTATTTTGGTAGCATAAATCTTTATCCGCTGGATAGGCTTGAAAAATATCAAGCAGAAATCTCGCAATTTACTCAACAATTTCCCAGCAAAACCGCCTATCGGGGAGGTGGATGGAGCGATTCACTCTTTCCAAAGTTTGGTCCCTCCAAACAGCTCCTTGATGCGATCATCCCTGACCGACCGGTATCGTTAGTTTCTTACGATGGTCATTCCTTATGGGTAAATTCAGTCACGCTGGAAATGGCGCAGATCAACCGGGAGACGTCTGATCCAGATGGAGGGTTCATTGAACGTGATGTCGACACAGGTGAACCGAACGGGACTCTGCGTGAGACTGCCATGAATTTGGTCGCTGAGGTAATACCAGATTATTCGACAACTGAAAGGGTGGCGGCTCTGCTCGCATACCAGCAAATGGCTTTTGGTGCCGGAGTAACCATGACCCATGATGCAATGCTGGATGGTCAGTGCATTACGGCCTTCAAACAGCTCGAATCCGATGGGGGATTGAAGATGCGTTTTCGCGGCGCGATCACAATGCATCCCGACCAATCTATTGATGAGCAAATCCAATACATTCTCGAACAGCGCGCTGGCAATCAAAATCCACAATTTCAAACCAACACAGCCAAGATATTTGTAGACGGGGTTGTGGAGGGGGGAACTGCTTTTCTGTTCGATCCCTACACGCACAATCCGGAATTCTCTGGAGATCCGATTTGGGATCCAGATTTATTGATGGACGTGTTTCCCGCATTGGATAAAAATAGTATCCAGATTCATGTTCATGTGATTGGCGATGCCGCCGCCCATATCGCCCTGGATGCGTTCGAAAAAGCCCAACAAGTTAATGGCCGGCGTGATGCACGTCACATGATGACCCATTTACAGCTTGTCACACCGGAGGATATCTCCCGATTTAATCGGCTGGGGATTGTTGGAATCCCAAATCCATACTGGTTTAAAATTGATGAATACTATCACACGCTTGCTCTCCCATATCTTGGTAAGGATCGGGCGGATAAACAATATCCGATGAAATCATTCATTGATGCAGGAGTCGTGATGGCTTCTGCCAGTGATTTTCCAGTAACGATACCATTTGATCCTTTGATTGGAATTCAAATTGGTATTACTCGCTCCGAAGTTGGGCAGAAGGGTGGAGATGTCCTTTCGCCGGAAGAAAAGGTGAGTCTTGAACAAATGGTCACCAGCTTCACCTACAATGGAGCATATGCCAATTTCCTAGAGAACCAAATTGGTTCCCTGGAGGTGGGGAAGCAAGCTGACTTCATTGTTCTGGAGAACAATATCTTTGTGATTCCCGAGAATGAGATCGCGGAGACTGAAGTCCTGCTCACCTGCATTGCCGGAGAGGAAGTTTATCGATCTGAGAATTACACCGGAGATTAATCCATTAATTCGCATGGAATCATTATTCAATTGTGAAGACTATGAAATATTTTTCTCGCTCACAGAACAAAGAAAAAAACCTGCGACCTCCTGACCTTTACGAATATTACGTGGATAACTACTGGTTTAAATCCGCGGACCTGGAGAACCAAAAGATTAATGAGCCGCTAAGAGGCAGTCACAAGGCTGATGTGGTCATTGTCGGAGGTGGGTACACTGGATTATCGGCTGCATACCATATTCGAGAAAAATTTCCAGATAAACAAATCGTGCTCCTGGAGGGGGCCTGTTGTGGATATGGCGCCAGTGGGCGAAATGGGGGCTTCTGCATTGCTACCGACCTGATCAGGAATTTGGACTGTGATGATCCTGAAATCCGGCAAAAAAACCTCGAAATTTCCTTCTATGGATTGAATTTCATTAAAAGGATGATTTTTGAGCACAATGTTGATTGTGATCTCGAAGAAAATGGCATGCTCGGGGTTGCTTTAAACGAAAAACAGGTCAAAGAACTCGAAGCATATCGAGATAGACTGAAGAGCTTCGATCTCGAGTCAACATTTCTACTAGGCGATCAGCTTGGACAGGAGATTAGATCACCACGCTTTATGGCAGGATTAGTGATACCTTATGGGGCTATCCTCAATCCAACCAAACTTGCCAGGGAAATGAAAAGGGTTGTGGAAGATTGTGGTGTGGTCGTAAAAGAGAGGTCAGTCGTCACCCGCATCACACCGGGAAAGATTCACCAAATCGATACAGAATTAGGCGAAATTCGTGCGCCTGTACTCATCCTGGCGGTGAATGCATACGCACACAAACTGGGATTTTTCAAAGACCGGGTATTTCCGATGAGTGTTTTTCAAATCTCAACAGAGCCGCTCAGCCAATCTCAATGGGATTCAATTGGATGGCAGAATCGACAGGGTTTGTACGATATGCGTAGGAAGTTTAGCTATTTGATACCGTCTGCGGACGGGTGCATCGTTATGGGAGGATCAGATTTTACTTACTACGCAAATGATGCTCTTAGTTCGGGGAATGATATGTATATCACCCGAAAGATCAAACAGGATTTATTTTCCTTTTTCCCACAATTGGAGGGTCTGCAAATTGATCACATGTGGGGTGGGACGACGACATATACTCTGGATCGGACCCCTTCCGTTGGATTTATGGGCGAAAATCAAAATATTTATTACGGCGTAGGATTAAGCGAGGGAGTCCCGACGACACAAACATTCGGGCGCATCATCGCAGATCTGATGGCAGGCGAGGAAAATGATTTCACGAACCATTACGTTGTCAATAGGAATATCCCATATGTGGGTCCCACGAGTTTGCGCAAGTATTTTGTCAGGGGTGGAATGTGGCTAATGGAAAACATGGGTTGAAATCAACCGCTCTATGAAAAGAACTACTATTGACAATCACAGACGATTTACAATATCATTCCAACTCAAGGATTTTAACATTCATCCAGGAGGTATTTGTTTATGGAGAGAAAACAAATTCTCGCCTTCATGTCGCTGATTCTCGTTACTTTGATATTGTCAGCATGTGGCGGGAGCGATTCAGCGGAAAGCGAATCTTCCTCCGCGAATGAACCTGCGATGGTAGATAATATAATCATTGATTTTCTGGAAAATCATTACTATGCAGTCGTGACAGGTTTTTACCCGGATTCCTGTACCAGGATTAGTGAGGTGCGACAGGAGTTCAACGGCAGTGCCTTCAACCTCTCCTTATCCACAGCCAAACCTGGTGACTTAATGTGTGCGCAGATGCTTACTGAATATGAGGTTAGTATACTGCTCGAGACCGGCGGCTTACTGCCAGGTGAATACACCGTCGATGTCAATGGGGTCGCCACAAATTTCACCATGACAAAATAGCGAGATAATCACCCGAGGCAGCAAATAATTATGATAGACTTAGCTGATTTCTGAGAGAAATCTGGCGGGATTATGTAAGAAAAACCAACTGGAAAGGAGACGTTTTTATGAGAAGAGGTGGAATGAGGCGCAGAACACGCCGCCGCACGAGGCACCGGGTAAGGCGACGAAGAAGAAGACGAAGAAGGAGAATCCTGGTTGGTGGCGCGATTCTTCTGGGCACGGGTGCGTTAATATATAAGCTAACCAAGCAAGACACTGAGAGAATCGAGCAGCATACCGGCCAGTCTGCAGAAGACTTGACGGACGAAGAGCTGCAGCAGGCGATGAAGGATTTAAACATCCAATCACAGGATCTAACTGATGAAGACCGGGCGGCCCTCCAGCAGCAGGAGGCGGCACCTGCAGAAGAACCTTCATATCTGGATGAGCTCGAGCGCCTCAGTCAATTGCGAGACCAGGGAATCATTACCGAAGAGGAGTTCCAAGCCAAGAAGCAGCAGTTGCTTGGTTTGTAAAAAATCAATAACTTAGAAGAAAATAATGGCAAATCTAATTGTATTCGCGTTTGACAATGAGACCGAAGCGGAGCGTATGTGTGATACGCTGGTCGACATGCAGAAGCAGCAAATCATCACGTTGCAGGATGCTGCTGTCGTCATCCGCCGGCAGGACGGTAAAGTCAAAGTAAAACAGGCACAAAGCCTGGTAGGTGCGGGGGCTTTAGGCGGCTCCTTTTGGGGTCTTTTGATCGGCTTACTTTTTTGGGCTCCCTGGCTGGGTTTGGCGATCGGCGCTGCGACAGGCGCGGTGGCTGGCGCGCTGACTGATACTGGTGTGGATGATAAATTCATCAAGGAAGTTGGTGAGAACATCGAACCCGGTCATTCTGCACTCTTCCTTTTAGTTTCTGACGCCACGCCCGACAAAGTCATGGAAGGATTAACGGATTTCAGTCCTAAGGTTTACCAGACCTCGCTAAGCGAAGAAGATGAAGCCAAATTGCGGGCCGCATTTGGAGAAGAGGATTAGTTGTAAAACTAGATACAAAAAGATTTACGCAAGAACCTGCCAAATCCTAAAGAATTGGCAGGTTTTTTTCGTAGATTTGTAATACTTGAATCTTGGCTGATTCGCCCAGTCCAGATTCTACAATTAAACCGTCTTCAAATGCTGGTGGATCAGTTTAACCGCAACGGCACCCTCACCAACTGCAGTCGCGACCCGTTTTACTGAACCATGGCGGACATCACCTGCTGCGAAGATCCCCGGTACGCTGGTCTCCAAGAAGAAGGGATCGCGCTTGGGTTTCCATCCTTTGGGTCGATTGCCGTCATCGACCAGATCCTGTCCGGTGAGAATGAATCCGACCCGATTTCGCTCAACCACATTTTCGACCAAATCGGAGCGGGGAACTGCGCCGATGAAAATGAACAATGCAGCCGCTTCGCGAGTTTCTGTCTCTCCAGTATCCCTGTTGGTGAAGGTGATTGATTCGAGATGATCTGATCCAGTTACCTGATCGACTTCCGTTAGATCAAGCACCTCAATATTTTCGACCCCTGCGATCTGCTTCACTAGGTAGGCAGACATGCTCCTCGATAAAGAGGTGCTGCGGGAAAGAATAGTAACTTTGTTGGCGTATCGGGCGAAGAACAATGCAGCCTGACCGGCGGAATTTGCTCCACCAACGATGAAAACATCCTGATCTCGATATGCCATCGCTTCTGCCAGCGAAGCTCCATAATAGACGCCTTTCCCAAACAAACCTTCTACGCCAGGCTGGTCCAGCTGGCGGGTGTGTACCCCGGTGGCGATCAGCAATGCGTGGCAGCTGAGCTTCGTGCCATCACTCAAGGTTACCAACCGATAGGGATCCTCTGTTTCAACCTTAGCCACTTGTTGGGCAGTTAAGATTTCCACACCGAATTTCTTCGCCTGGGTGGTTGCTCGCCTGGCAAGCTCTGATCCGCTGATCCCATTTGGGAATCCCAGGTAATTTTCAATCCGTGAGCTGGTCCCTGCCTGACCACCAACAGCTTCGCTTTCGATCAATAAAGTTTTCAATCCTTCCGAACCACTATAAACTGCGGCTCCCAGTCCTGCTGGTCCGCCACCAACGATGATCAGATCGTAAAATGGGTTGGTCGCTTGAGTTTTCAAGCCCACTTTTTCAGCCAGCTCTTTTGATTCAGGTTCAACCAAGACAGATCCATCGGGGAAAAATACTAATGGTAGGCTGTCCTCGCCACCTTCTACGGAATCCACGAGAACCTTTGCATCACGATCCTTTTCAATATCCAGCCACTGGTAAGGTACCTGGTTGCGGGTCAAGAAATCTTTTGTGTTGTGACTGCTGGTTGACCAAAGTGCGCCGACAACCCGGATACC
>JBFFEL010000134.1:0-10645 GCA_041558875.1 Anaerolineales bacterium | reverse complement strand
CGGAAGATTTTGCACCCCAGCCTTTTATACCGGGAATGCCGTCGGCCGAGTCGCCAACCAGGGCGAGATAATCCGGGATGGAGGTCGGGGAGACACCGTACTTCTCGATCACCGCAGGCTCGTCATAAATGATTTCCCGGCGGCGGTCCCAGCAGACCACATGGTCACCGGAGACGAGCTGAGTTAAATCCTTATCGGGAGAGCAGATGACCACCTGGTCGACGGAGGGATCATCCTTGAAGCGCACCGCGGCGGTGGCGATGGCGTCATCCGCCTCGAACTCCACCATGGGCCAGGCGACGATCCCCAGCTGGGTGACGGCTTCTTCGGCTAGTGAGAATTGAGAGAATAGATCGGGATCGATACCTTCGCCGGTCTTGTAGCCTGCGTACAGGTCGTTGCGGAAAGACTCCACGACGTGATCGAAGGCGCAGCCAATATGGGTGGCGCCTGTCTCGTTGATCAGCAGCAGCAGGCTGCGGACGAGTCCGATCGTGGCGCCGACCTCGCGGCCATCAGGGGCTTTCTTTGGTGGAGGACCATAGAAGCTGCGGAAAAGCTCGTAGGTGCCGTCGACGAGGTGGATTTTCATGGGGGGGACTCCTTTGTGGATTGTTTGCAGGAGGGGATTGGGTTGGGGGGTATTGGGTATTAGATATTGGCTCCCGGTCGTTCCTCCCGGGACAGGCCCCGTCCCGACAGTCCGGGGTCGGGATATTGGATATTCGTAATTGGTGATTATATGGTAATTGATTTTTTGTGCTGGGTTGGAGAGATTTAATTAATCAACACAAGCAAAAAAAGACCTCGCTGATCTGGCGAAGCCACTCAACACTAGATATGGAACTTTGTTGGCTCAAAGAACTTGATGATTATGATCCGATCAAATCGATGGCAGGCCAATCTGCCCACAGTAGAGCGACCAGGATGCCGATGTCGAGCAGAAGCCCCACTATCAGCCACAGGTGCCAGAAGAGCACCAGCAGCAGCAGCGATACGCCTGCAGAGATTAATGAGAGCGTGCGCCAGATCTCGCTCAATCCAGGTACGCCGAAAACGCCCAGCCCGGCTAAAACGAATCCCAGGGTGGCCACTGCCACCAGGACGATACCGATCCACTGAACGACTACAGTGGATAGCCCCACTTTGGGAAGAAGCCAGCTTCTCTCCAGGGAGGTAAAAAATGCGCCAGGTTTTGATTCGGGATCATCAGGGTCGGGGGCGGCGGCCAAACCGGCATGAACCAAGCCATGTGCGATGAGGAAAAGCGCAATGATAGTTTTCATATCAGCAATCCACCTCTTAAATATCAATTCGATGCGACGGATTCAACCCTCAGCTTGATGCCCTGGAGCAGCTTGCGCTCCATCACAAAAGTGATCGGGTCTGTGACCAGGCGCCAACCGATCACATTGCCTACGGATGGTTCATAATCCTGCCGCCAGCGAACGATCAAGCGGGTTGATTTGTCATCAATAGGTTCCAAGACGAAGGCCCAGGTGGTGAGAGGGTCGTCGCCGCCGAGGATGATCGCCCTGGCTGGTTCAATGGCAGAGACCAGAAAATAGGGCTCACGCCCTTCTGGAACCAGGCGAACCTTGTCGCCGACTTCAAGATGCTGGTGGTCCGGGAGAATCCGGTCTGCATTATGCATATCGCAGCCTGCCAGGTTCTCGAGACGTTCGTAGGTGTAAAGCCCACCCCGTCCCTGGCCCATCTGGACCAACCAGGGCCAGATATCTCCTGGAGGCGCCTGGATGGTGATGGCGCGGGTTGATTCAAGCACGGGATTGGGTACGAATTCATCGCCAGGTAAAGGCATCTGCACCTCGTCTTCAGAGGCTCCCCATTTGCTGTACCAGGATCGAGATAAAGGGCTGGTGAGGATGCTGCCAGCGATCGCCAGCGCACCCAATCCCTCTTCTAAAATAGTTGGATTTAGATTGTTTTTTGCCACGGTGTTGTCCTCATTTCTCTGGTAGTGATTGTATTGTAGTTTGGTGTTTACGGATTTTTTTATCAAGCCTTCTCAACGATCTTGCGGTGGCGAAAGCTGACACCGTGCTGCAGCATCTCCTGGATCTGTTCCCTGATCACCGGGATGTTCATGCCGACAGAACCCATGGCTGCCATCAGATGAGTGGGGACATCCCACATGGGAAAGTCATACCAGCCAAGTTCTTTATACGCCCGGTGGTCAGCCTGGAAGACGGTGCGTAAACGTCCCCACACATCATCCCGAAACACCTTGTGAGCCCCAACGCCAAGAAATGTTGCTGGTTGCACGTATCCGCTTCCAGCAAATTCGATGCCCCGCCGGGCGAGTTCTTGGAGCTGCAGGTCGATCTCTTGACTGTTCTCCAGCTCATCGGTCACAAAACCAATGTTGTTGACGTTCTGCCAAGCGGCGTAGCATTCAAAAAACTCCCGTAAATTCTCGTTGCTGCTCAATGGACCAGAGATGATAAAACCCAGCTGCTTTCCGATCAACGATGGGAAGTGTCCCATGAAGAACAAGCGGTCAAAGTATGTCTTCCAGAGCGCTGATAGATGGCGGTCGATCATCCTGCCGGCAAAGATCAACACATCGGCTTTGAGCACTTTATCCCTGTAGAAAGCATTGTAATCATCCCGATCGGAAAAGGCACATTCGTTGTTATAGCCGCATTGTAAGCAGCCGATGCAGCTGGACACAATCTTCAGGTCATTTAAATTGGCTACCTCGATATCGGAAACGAATGAAGTGCAAAACCTGTCGACCATGCGTCGCAAATTATTATCTTCCAGGTGAGCGTCGGTGATGACCAGTACTTTTTTATCGCCTATCTCGATCGTATGAAGACCTTCTCCTGGTTGATAGTTAAAATCCTGCCACTCGAGAGGCTGGAAACGCTTCAGCGAAGGATGTTGGTGCTGGATAGCCTCCAGAAAAAAACCGCCAAATTGGGTGAGCCGTGCTCTCTCGCGTTCGTCTATCAGATCCATCATATCTGCAGAGAATGACGCGGTGAACTTCATGTCCAGGTCATCGCAGATGCCTTGGATATAGCGATGGGCGATATGATCGCAAAAATGGATCGAAGTCGAAATCGCGGCGGTATATTTCCCTGCGAAAGCAGCCTGTGCACCGCGTTCATAGATTAGCTCAATAAAGCGCTTTAAGCGAGCTGGGACCAAGAGAAGATACAGCGGAAAAGCCCACAGTACACCGTCTGCAGCTGTGATGTCTGCAATTATTCCATCAAAGGTGGCCTGTCTTCTTTCGATCCCCTTTATCCGTTTAGCGATGTTCATTATTTCGAACTCGTGTGAGGGAAATTTCTTTTGCAGATACTTCACTGAGTGAATGGTGACGCTGGTATCTCCCTTTGGACTGCCGTTCAGGACAATGATCTTCACCTCGAACCCTCCTAATTTTCCAGCTCCATAATACTAATATCCGATGTCCGCTTCCGTTGGCCAGTTCAACCACAGCAAACATACCAGGACGGCGATATTAACCACGATAGCCCCAATCTTGTTTGGGAATAAGGCAACAAACGAATTCCAGAAAAGCGCCAGTGCGACGAGTGAAATTATCGCCGAATAGACCGATAATGATCTCCATAAATCATGAGGTACCAGCCAGCCGAATAAGGCGAATGCAGCGGCAATAAAGCCGAGGAAGGCCGCACCAAAGAGGATGATACTGATCACCCGCGAGGCGGCATCACCGACCAACGGGGTTAACAGCCAGGATCGATGGTGCCATTTGTCCGTGCTGCTGATATTCAAGGCAGGCAGGAAGGCCATAGAGTGTCCAATTCCATGAGCCAATAGAATTAACCCGATAATAATGCGCAATAAGTTAGGTGACATTTACTGCTCCTTCTGTGTTGAAATTCGACTCAAGTTTATTCCCTCATCATTTTTTGGCTTATGTTCAATGGGCTCCAATGTTCCTTGAATGAAATCGCAAGAAATATCTGCTCCTAGATGATTAAGGACCATCAAAATCACCAATCCATATTTGCCAAGGCATCAGCTAAAATCTGCCTGTCGATCGAAGAATCATTACCTATCACTACCACCCCCAGATTCTCTTCCGGATAGACCCGAAAAATGGAAGCAAAACCAGGACCGCCGCCGCTATGGGTCAGGTAGCGACGACCATCCGTGGTCAGGTGAGCTTCCCAACCCAGCCCTCGTACGGAATCTCCGGGAGCTGATAGCTGCCCTAGCGAATCATTCATCAAGGAAATGGTTGAGGGCTGCAAAATGGGCTCCCCCTCATTCAGATATGCAATCATAAAGCGGGCCATATCTGTCACCGGGCCGATCAATCCAGTTGGTGGTGTTTGATCGTTGTAAACCCGGTGGAACCAGTAACGCAGGCCTTCCCTCTCTCTGATCGTGTATGTGAGTCCATAAATCGGAAAAAATAGGGTGAAGAGATCAACCAGATGTTGTGAGCCAATGGCCTCATTTTCCGCCATCGCCTCAGTGTAGACAAAATTTGTATTCTGCATGCCAAGTGGCGAGAGGATGTTTTCGAAAACGTATTGCTCATAAGTCTGTCCAGCGACCGCTTCGATTAATGCCCCGAGTACCATGTACCCCCAATTGGAGTAGCGAGTCTTATCGCCGGGCGCAAAGACTAATTGATCGTATTCTGAAAATTTGTCTATTACCAGCTCAGTCTGGTTTACTGGAGAATCTCCTTCAGAGTGAAGCCAGGTAACGAGCTCAGGCATGGCATCCGGCAATCCTGAAGAATGATTAAGCACCTGGCGGATGGTTATATTTGGATTTTCAGAGCCCTTATAAGTAACTTTAAAAAACGGCAGGTAGTTCCCGATTGGATCATCAATGTCAAGCATGCCGCGCTCGTGCAGCTGCATAACGGCAACCGCGGTAGGGATTTTGGTCATCGACCACCAGTGGTAGACCGAATCTTTGGTTGTATGCACATTTCTTGGGCCATCTGCAAGGCCAAAGCCATTGGCATACACCACCTCGCCATCCTTGACAACTGCGACAGAAAGACCCGGGGGGTGCTGTGCGGCGACTGCTTGATTGAGAAAATTTTCCAATTCCTCGGCATTAACCAATTTTCCCGCTGGTCTGGGGGATTTTGGCTTTAATAGATACAAGCTCAGGACAACGATAATCAATGCCCCAACCAAAATTCCGACAACCATACCGGCTCTCCTGAAAAATCTTTTCAATTAATTTTCCATCGAAGAGTTCTCCCAGTCAAGATCGAGATGGTTGACTGAGAGTAAGGGTAGGCCCAGGTCGCGAATTTTCTTGAGTACATCATGCAAAGCAGCCTGATCGGGGATATCGTCAGTGAGGGTTGTCGTACCATCTTTTTCATTAGTGAAGGTTAATTGATCAAACCAGTCAGCCCAGCTAACGTCAAGATCTCCTTGAATCTTGATTTTATAAGTTTTGCCTACCGATTCAATATGTACTTCAGCCAATCATTACGAACTTAAGCTAGCGAAATTGGTGACGCTAGTTGTCAAAATGATTTCAATGGGCAGTTGAACTAGAAATCTGTTCTTGCCAAACATTCAACAAGTAGTATGCCGTAACCAGCTGGTTCAGAAATAATGTTCGGCTTTCAATTCATGCCAATATGCAATTGTTCAATCGGGTGCGAATGGGGGATTAAGTTGAGGCTGGGATCTGAGAGCGGAGGTGGAAAGTGAGAAGGGGAACTGTCAAAGTTGTGACCGTTGGAAGGAGACCGAAAATCGATGATTGTCGTGTTTTTCGAACACAGATTGATTGAATCTCACAAAGATTAATCAATCGGAAAAATGTTAACCATCTAAAGTATTGTTATGTTCTGGTTTTCAAAGAGGATACATTCCTTTCCAAAAATAGGTGTTCATGGAATCAACTCGTGACAAATTCTTGACAAAATATGGATATTTGGATAGAATAGGGGAATAATACCTAGTTTATCAGGATGTGCGATGAAAAAAGTTGTTATTGTCGGTGCAGGGATGGGAGGCTTGGCGACGGCCATGCGTTTGGCTGACCAGGGGTTTAAGGTAACAATCTGTGAAAAGCAGACACGCCCAGGCGGCCGTAGCAACCTGCTAGAAGAGAATGGCTTTCGCCTGGACATGGGACCGACAATCCTGGTCATGAAAGAAGCCTTTGAAGATACCTATCGGGCGATTGGTGAAGATCTCAATGAGCGCCTCGATTTCGTCCAGCTGGATCCTAACTACCGGGTTTACTACCACGATAACACCCACCTTGACCTGTACAGCAACATGGCGAAGCTGGCCCAGGAAGTGGAGAAGATCGAAGCTGGTGCTGCGGAGGATTTATTTGATTTCATTGGATCGAGCGCCAGGAAGTATGCCCTGGGAATGAATTTCGTGGATCGCAATTACGACCGCCTCACCGATTTAGCCAACTTCAAATCCCTCCAGCAGATGGTTTCCACCCGTTCCCATCAGAATCTTTACCAGCAGGTTTCCCGGTTTTTCAACGGCAATGACAAGCTGACCAAGGCTTTTTCATTCCACTCGATGTTCTTGGGTCTATCCCCATTTGATGCGCTGGCGATGTACAGCTTGATCACGTATGCGGACCTGGCACTTGGCATGTGGTTCCCCAAGGGAGGTATTTACAGCATCGTGGAAGATATGGTCAGCCTGGCTGAAGATCGGGGCGTAGTGATCCATACCAATGCTCCTGTCGCTGAAATCGAAATTAAAGGGGGAAGGATCGGCGGTGTGCGGCTTGAATCCGGGGAGCGGATTGAAGCGGATATCGTCATCTCGAACGCAGATCTGCCTTATACATACCGCAACCTGATTAACGGGAATTCCCCAAAAGAATATTCGGCGCAAAAACTGGACCGCATGTCGTATGCCTGTTCCGGCTACATCCTCTACCTGGGTCTTGACCAACCCTATCCCCATATGAGGCACCAATCGCTTTACTTCTCAGAAGACTATAAAGCCAACCTGGAGGCAATTTTCAACAAGAAGACATTGCCCGAGGATCCCTCTTTTCATCTCAGCGTCCCAACTGTGACTGATCCGAACCTGGCGCCGGATGGGCACAGTGCCATCTATGTGCTGGCACCGATGCCTAATTTATCAGCCAATATCGATTGGAACTTGGCAGCACCAATTGTGCGTGATCAGCTTTTGGATCGGCTTGAACACATCATCGACCCGAATATCAGGGAGCACATCGTCTGGGAGCGTGATTACCGTCCTACCGATTGGCAAACTGATATCAACGCTGCACTCGGCACCGCCTTCGGATCATTTTCGCACGATTTCATGCAGTCCGCTTATTTCCGCCCGCACAATAAATCAAAAACGATCGATGGATTGTATTTTGTTGGGCAATCCACTTACCCCGGGATTGGTATGCCGATGGTGCATATCTCCGCAAAACTGGTTTCGGAAAGGATCTTAGCAGAATGGCCCTAAAAGATACACCAATTCAAGAGACCATGATCCAAAATGTAACCCGGTTGACCAACATCGCCTCGACAAAGGATTATGCTTACTGCCGTGAAGTAATGCAAGCGGCGAGTAATAATTACGCCTTTGCAAGCAATTTCCTACCAGGCAGCAAGCGGCACCATGTTGATGCGCTGTATGCTTTCTTTCGAATTGGCGATGACCGGGTGGATGTTTCTCATGAAGGATTCAGTTCCCCTCTTGCAGCGATCGAGGCCTGGGAGCAGGCATACTGGCGAGCTTTTGAAAGCGGAGACAGCCCAGAGCCGGTGATGAGAGCTTACCTGAGTACGGCATATGAGACCGGAATACCGACTGATACGATGGCACCTTACTTTCGGGCGATGAAGGATGACCTGGTGAAGACCCGCTTCGAGACCTTTGATGAGCTGCTGTATTACATGGATGGCAGCGCCATACCGGTTGGCAGGGCGATGACCCATATTCTGGGGCTCAGGGCACCACACACCTATTCGGATGCCTTCGTGAGCGCGGATGCACTCTCGATCGCTATGCAGCTGAGCAATTTCTGGCGAGATATTGGGCAGGATTGGCAGATCGGGCGCGTTTATCTGCCGAAGGAGGACATGGATTTTTTTCAGGTTAGTGAAAGTGATCTGGAAGCAGGCAGGCTGAGTACAGAATTTGTCGATCTGCTGGAATTTGAGATGGGCAGGACGGACGAATATTACGACCTGGCAGGAGAAGGTATCCCAATGCTGGCCTCCGGGCAGTGGGGTGTTATGAGCAGCCTGTTGATCTACCAGTCGATTCTGAACTCAATTCGGGTAAACAAATATGATGTATTTTCTCGTCGAGCGAGAACCACCTTGCTTCAAAAATTCGTACTGATGTTCAAATCCTGGTTTCAGATTCGATGAGTCAATGATTGGTAGAAGATGCGATACGAAAAATCCAAGCCGCGTTACCCCTTATTAATAAATGTATGCTCTACAGCCGTCCAAGGTGGCTTGATCAATTAGCTGGGCGATGGTAATAGCAAAGAAAGCTTTCCATTGTAAACAAACAACCTTACTTGAATAATGAAAACAGAAACTGAAGCTATTCCGACAATATCCAGCTCAAATGGGCTGCCTATTCTCAAAGAGCTGACCAAACAGCGCTCCCTGCTGGCTGGCCTGGAAGCCATGCACAAGGAACTGGGGAATATATTTGAAATAAGTATGCCTGGATTCAAACCAATTGTCCTAAGCGGCCCAGAAGTGGCTCGGGAAATTTTAGTTACCCAGCGCTTTCAGTTTACCTGGCGAAATGACAGTGATCCGGTGACGAGGCTGCTGCGGCATGGCTTGCTGGTGGAAGATGGCGAATTTCATGATACTTTGCGGGGCTATATGCAGCCAGCATTGCAGCGCTCTCGGACCAACAACTACCTGCCAGTGATGCTGGCCTGCACCAATCGGGTGCTGGAATCCTGGGAAGATGGCAGTACCAAAGACATGCTGGTAGAGATGCGAAAGCTGGCGTTGATGATATTAATGCAAGCGTTGTTCTCGGTGGATATCGCGCCAGATTTGCCGCGCCTTTGGGAGTCGATATTAAAAGTGTTGCGCTATATATCGCCGGGCATATGGCTGATTAATTCAAAATTACCTCGCCCAGGCTACCGGAATTCAATTAATAAACTGGACGAATATCTATACGCCATCATCAGTGAGCGCAGGCAGAAAGGCGATGACAAGGAGGACATGCTGGCCGATCTGATCAACCAGGAAAGTATGGACGATGATCTGATCCGGGATCAGATGCTGACTATGCTCATCGCTGGCCACGATACCAGCACGGCGCTCTTATCCTGGGCACTCTACCTGTTAGGTCGATACCCTGAGGTGATGAAACGCGCAAGGGATGAAGTAGACACCGTGGTAGGCACCGATGAGCCAACGCTGACAAAAGTCAACCAGCTGCACTTTGTTGAGCAAATTATCAAGGAAGCGCTACGCTTATTCCCACCGATCCATGTTGGCAACCGGATAACCAACGTGGACCAAAATCTGGCTGGCTGCCCCGTGCCCAAAGGATCAAGAGTGATGTTGTCGTACTATCTCACCCATCGCGATGAACAACATTGGGAGCAAGCGGAACGGTTCAACCCTGACCGATTTGATCGACAAACAAACCATGAGCGATCCTCATACAGCTATCTACCGTTCGGCGGTGGTCCTCGCAACTGCATCGGGGCAGCCTTCGCCCAGATCGAATCTCGCGTGGTGCTGGCGCGCATCCTCCAAGATTTTGACCTGAATCTGATCTCGCAATCAGTAACCAAACACATGGGGGCAACTCTTGAGCCAACTCCAGGAGTCTTGATGCGCTTGCAGAAGAGGGATCACGTTAAATAAAATGCTCAATTCAGGGATTAATAAGGGATGACTTATCTCGGTTTCTTGTTTGGATTCTTGGTGATACCGATTATCAGCTTGCTGGTGTGGCTGTTGTGGAGCAGCAGATGGCGATTTTTTTCGTTTGCGTTCCCGATCGGTTATTCATTCCTCCTGCTGGCAACCCTGGCCACTTTGTACACAACTCCCTGGGATAATTACCTGGTGGCTACCCGGGTGTGGTGGTATGATCCGGCCCTGGTGTTAGGATTAACGATCGGGTGGGTGCCGGTTGAGGAGTACTTGTTCTTCATTTTACAGCCAGTGTTGGGAGGATTGATCCTGCTGTACCTTTTCAGCCGCAAACGAGCTTTCTCTCCAGTTCAACCACACACTGAAGATCAGGCGAGAAACCCCGAGGAGTTAAGCGGTGTGCGATTTCGCAGGTGGTCTCTGGTGATAGCATTTGCGATCTGGGTCGCTTCCCTGGCAACCCTGATCTTAGGTGAACCAGCGACGACATATCTCAGCCTGGAATTAGCCTGGGCGCTGCCGGTGATCATCATGCAGCTTGCTTTTGGGGGAGATATCCTCTGGCAGCAACGCCGGAAAGTAATATTTGTAATCTTGTTGTTGACAGTTTACCTCAGCGCGGCGGACGCACTGGCGATCCAATCTGGTGTGTGGACCATCAACCCAACAAAATCCCTCGGGATTCTCCTTGGTGGGGTACTACCAGTGGAGGAGTTCGTCTTCTTCCTGCTGACCAATATTATGGTTGCGTTTGGTTTTGTGCTGATTTGGACGCCGCAGAGCTTG
>JBFFEL010000133.1:0-10732 GCA_041558875.1 Anaerolineales bacterium | reverse complement strand
GCAGAGCGGGCAGGAACAGCAACGGGGTGAGCAGTAGCAGCAGCGTGAAAACCACCAGGTCGATCAGGAACAGCTTTAATGCTGCAAATGAGAACCCAAAAGACCATCCTTCGCGTGAGCTGTTCAATTCATTACTTTTCTGTTGTTCGCCAACCATTTTTATCAAGGCAGTTTCCGCAATGTAGCGCAGCACCAGCGTCACGGCTAACAGGGTCAGGAGAACCGTCATCAAGGTTATGACAGTATTGAACAGGCGCGCTCCTTCCACCATCGAGATTGATGAGTCATCCAACCGGAACCGCAAATCATCGACCGTCAGGGTATAGGTGAGCGGCAGGTCGAAACCGAAATTTTCCTTGATCCAGGCCTTGTCCGTGGTAGAGATTTCCCAATTCACCAATGTGCGGTCAGAATGATTATCTGATTCTCGCAACCATAATGCGGAACCGAATGAAATGGTTGTCAGAGCCAGGATTACACCAAAGATCCACAACGCTTTATAGTGGAGCATTAAGCCCCAGGATCCTTTAAAGATTTTTTCAGAATTCATCATTAACCTCCGCTTATCCTTTTGTCAGCCAGCCTTACGGATCGACCAAGATAATCTTTTTTCCTCCTGACCTTCACCGAAAGACATTTGTTTGTCACAATAGCAGAATAGCACACGGAGTAAATAATCGCACGACCCCCAGGGTATGTTTTGCTTCACACTCTGGATAGATCTTTAATCCATTCGCAAGCAGGGATGTGGAAATACTAGGGAACTGGAGAAATGCTTTTTAAAATGCCCCCAGAGATATGTATCGCAAGTCAGGTATTAGCCAGGATTAATCGCGCTTCACAATGCCTTCCTTCCAGGCATAAACCGCGGCCTGTGTGCGATCCGCAAGGTGAAGTTTGCTCAAAATATTGCTGACATGACCCTTAACTGTACCAATGCTGATCACGAGTTCATCAGCGATTTTTTGATTGGTGAAGCCCCTGGCGATCAATGTCAGCACCTCGAGTTCACGCTCTGTGAGTTCAGTGAAAAGGCTGCCCCGGTCAGATTCCTCACTGCTGAACTGCTTGATCAGGCGGGAGGCTACTCTGGGATGCAGGGTAGCTTCCCCTTTGGAAGCTTTGCGAATGGCTTCGACCAGTTCAGCGGCTTTTACGTCCTTGAGCAAATAGGAGATCGCCCCCGCCTGGAGCGCGGGAAAAATATGCTCATCCTCATGGAAAGAGGTCAGGATGATGATTTGCGTGCGTGGGCTGATATCCTTCACCTGGCGCGTGGCTTCCACACCATCCATGCCAGGCATGACCAAGTCCATCAAGACCACATCCGGAATATATTCACGGGCCAGGCTTACAGCATCTGCACCTGATTCGGCCTCAGCTATTACCGAAATTTCCGGCTGCACATCCAGGTAACCCTTAGCCCCATCGCGCACCATTTGATGGTCATCTACGATCATGACTGTAATCGGTTCAGGCATATATCGGCTCCTCTACTGCTCGATGGGAACTACTGCACAGATTTTTGTCCCATGTCCTGACTCACTTTGGAGGTTGAAATCGCCACCGAGCGATTCCACCCGCTCGCGCATCGAATCAAGCCCCATCCCATCGTGCTGCTGCCCCACGTTAAAACCTTGGCCATCGTCCTGGATACAGAATTCAACCACATTATCTCTAAAACTCATCAAAAGATCGACTTTATCCGCAGCACTATGCCTGGTGACATTCGCCAGTGCTTCCTGCATGAGGCGGAAAATTGCCTGTTTCGTCTCCAAAGGCAAATCGATATATCCATCCACTTCCAGGTTTGCTTCGATCCCAGTTTGATGAGCCCACTCGATGACATATTCGTTCAAAATTTCGTCGAAACGCTTGCCGTTCATCGATTGTGGGCGCAGTTCATGAATTAAATCCGTTAACTCACCACGCACCGAATCTACCAGGTTATCGGCTTCAACCAAATGGCTTTTCGCCGATTCTGGATCGCTTTCGTAAAGGGTCAGGGCAGTACCCAAATGGAAAGAGGCTGCTAAGGCTTCCTGCTTCGCACTGTCGTGAAGATCGCGCGCCAGGCGGTTGCGCTCTTCAGAAACCGCCATTTCCTGGCTCCTTTTGAGAAACTGCTGCAGCTGCTCTGCCATATGATTCAGGCGTTCTGCCAGCTGGCTGATTTCATCTCCAGCGAAATCCTGGATGAATTCTGAAAAATCTCCCTGGCTCCAGGCATCCGTCACTTGCGAAACACGCTCTAAACGCGAAACCATGCCGCTGGCCGTAATCGCGCCAAAGATCGTGCCAACCAATCCAGCTGCCAGCAACAGGATCAAGACACTTCGCCCTAATAACATCAATAAATTTGCCGGGACGTCGTCAGCCGTTGGAATATGTTCCATATTAACGATCGCAACCCCCAATACTACTTGAGTGGTTTCATCTATTAAGGGAGCTGCAAAATAAAAACGTTCACGTGGTTCAAGGGTGACAAATAATCGTTCCGGATCTGATACTCCGCTGAGGGCAGCCTGCAGTGGTTCCTCCAAACCTGGCAATATTCTTGTGTCGAGCGGTTGTCCAATTGCATCTTCCGTGACAAATCGGGGATTAGAAGTTCCAAGTACGACGCCATCTGGACCGACAATGAGGACACTCCCCTGCCCGACCGTCCTCATTTGAAGCTGAAAATCGCCAATTTGGATCAGATCAAAGAATGTTATCTGTAAGTCAGACTCCTGCATCAATCCTGCGATCAAATCCGTATCAATGGGCTCTTGTGACAGAACTGGTATCCAAATGTGTTCAGCGTCTTCGGTGACAATCCGAATCCACTCCTGGGGGGTAACTACTCTATCATATATATCAAGAGGAAGAAATATTCTTGAAAATATCAAGTATCCAAGAATGAGTACGACTATGAGCAAGGAACCCACCGTGACAGCAGTGTAACTCAGGGTCAGCTTCCATTGTAAGCGCCGAAATGTTGTTTTTATTCTCTCGATAAACATTGACCTACCCGGACAGCCATTTACTATATAACTACGAAAAGGGCTTGATCGTTGATATCAGTATAACTGATAAGAATGTTCCGCCTATATGACCAGAGACCTGTTTTTTCTAGAACCTCAGATAGATTTGAAGGCCTGCGATTCAGCCTATGATTAACGAGGTGTGAGTGGTAACGCCATTAGCTTATTAACCCATTCCAAGATCGTGATCTGGATAACAACTGAATTATTCAATAGGGAAGAGGAAAATTTCTGCTGAGCCGCTACTGCTATCAGATTGAAGCCCAAGGCTCTGCAATGGATATTCTGTTGATGGAAAAACTCATTCCAGCAATTATTGAATTACTTTGGGAAGGTGCAATCTTCTCCAATAGCACAATGGCATTCAAAGTTAAAATCCACTTTGTAGACCTCTGGTGCTGTATGGCCCGATCCAGACCTGGTATTCACCGGGCTCAATGCCTTGCTTGCCATCGGCGCGAGTGAATACAAGTGATTCTTCACCCAACTGGAAGGTCACCCTTCGGGATTCACTCAGCTGGAGATAGAGATAAAAGCCTTTCAGTTCTCGCACCGGGCGGTTATGCGAGCTAACCAAATCCTGTATGTACAGCTGCACCAATTCCCGGCCCTCGCGCTAACTTATGTTGGTCACCTCAGCGCTGATTTCCAGGCTCTTGGAGATATCCCCACTCAGATTCAGGTTCCCATATTTAAAGGAGGTATAAGTCAGACCGTACCCAAAAGGGAAAAGGGGGGTACTTGGCAGGTCGGCATACCGGGAGCGAAACGCTCCATCGGAGGCGATCAGCCGGTCAGAATTCTTATGATTGTAGTAAATTGGCACCTGTCCAGTAGCCCATGAGATGGTGATCGGCAGACGTGTATAACCTCACCAGGGATATTCTCTACCCTCCCAGGTGAAGAATTTACCATTATCCTTTGGGGTTAGAGCATCGATAACCTTCAAAATCCCTTCTGCCGAATCGGCTGCGAGCAAGGGTGCTTCAGGACCACCCATGTCTGTGCGCACCCAGCCGGGATGGATGGCGATCACGGTGATCCCATCCGTCTCGGGATCGAATGCCAGGGCGCGGGTGTACATGTTCTCCGCAGCCTTGCTGCCATAATAGCCATATCCCCGGAATTTCTCCATTTTGGAAACCGATCCAGCCTCCGAAGAGACGTTGATGATCAGTGGTTGGTCTGCCGCTCCCAATAAATCAATGAATTTCTGGGCAACCAGGACCGGCCCGACCGCGTTAACCTGGAGGGTCTGCAATAATTTGTCGCTCTTCACCATCGATAATTTCTCATCACCCAGGTGCACGGCAGCATTATTGACCAGGACATCAAGTCGATCCACTTGCTGCGCTACCAGCTGGACGCATTCCACAATACTCGTCAAATTGGCAACATCCAGTGGAATGGCACTGACTTCCCCAGGGTTTTTAGCCGCGATGTCCAGTAAATCTGCAGAATTTTTCATTGAGCGATAACTCGCAAAAACCTGGTCGCCTCGATTCAGGAACTTTCGCACGAGTGCCAGTCCAATCCCCCGGTTTGCTCCAGTAATTAAGACTCGCCTCATGCCAGCTCCTTCAGGGTATATTTTTTGATCAACTGTTCCAGTTCCGTGCGCCGGCTGCAGTTTTCAAAAGCGAAGGAGGCCATCATGGCCTCGATTTCCCCTTCAGCCATGTCGCGAAATTGTTCCGCGAATGGAGGCAGCAGCAAGCGGGCAATGAAGCGATCTCCGACCATGTAGCCCAGTTCCTCAGATTGAGAATCCCAATCTCCAGGGATGGTCTCGAACCTGGAAAAGATAAATTCAGCCAATCCTTCGAGATGGGCATCCAAATCGGGAGAGGACCGATCGACCCAGCTATCGGCGCGCAGCTCCGTTTTGATCTGCTGGATGGGCTTAATGCTGATCATCCACAGGGAATCCGGATCTACAGTCACAATTCCCATTTTACCGATATCCTTATAATTCCAAATTGTCCAGTGATCTTCATACGATTCGATAATATCCAAAATGTCAGCCATAACCTGCATTTTGGTGGCGTGCAAAGATGGATCATTATAAATCACGCCGAATTCGCTGAAGTAGTGGGGGATATTATGCTTTACGCAATATGCCCTGCGCTCCTGGTAGATCTTTTCGATGGCTGCCCGGTCAAAATAATCTCCCCCAACCTCCCCGGGATAGGTCACATCATCCAGCCCCGCGTTGACATACAAGTGGCTGCTGTAAACAACATTTGAATCTGGCGGAGGATCGAGATGGCTGAAATCGGTGGAGTAATGGTTCCCCTCGAAGTTAAGGATATGCCGGCTGTCGATCACCCGGATGGCTTCCGTAACCTGCCGATTGTAACTGTTGAGCACAGTTGCGTCAGGCGCTTCAGGCTCATTCATGATGCCATACATGGCAACAGCAGGCTCATCTTTGTAGCGCCGTGCGAGCTGTTCCCATAAGGCGATCCCCCGCTTCTGGAAGTGTACCTGCTCCCAGAATTGGGGCGGTCCACCAGGATTATCACAATGCCAGCCCCGGCTCTGCCAACCCTGGTAAGCGTGGTAGTCCAGGGAGACGTATAAGCCCGCAGCCTCAGCCCAGGTTATGACTTTATCAAGCCAGGTGAAACCTTCCGCCTTGTACTCGAAGGGTCTTTCATCATTCTCGAAATGACGGTAGTTGAAGGCCACCCGGACCAGGTTGCAACCCAGGCTTTTGAGGTAATCGAAATCCGCCTGTCCAGCAAAGCGGTGCAGGAAATGCTCAAAGAAGAATGCCCCTTTATCAGCGCCCAATACCTGTTTGATCGCCCGGCGGAATTCGGTTTCGGTTCCAGGGAAACCGACCATAAAAGATTCCAGGTTCAGCCAGCTGCCCAGGCAAAAACCACGCAGCCTGACTTCTGCGCCACTTTCGTTGATAATTTTATTTCCTTGAGTCCTGAGAAATTCGAGTTCTTTGGTCATGAAAATGTATCCTGCTTCTGTTAACTGATTAGTGGATTAACCGACGTGGTGCCAAAGGGACGGATTAATGCCCGGTGGCAAGATCCCAGACCAAATACAGTCTCCATTCTGGAAATATATTCTTCGACTAAATCATCCTGGACAAAGGCTTGAATAGTGCCAGCGAAACCTCCACCGTGAACTCGCCAGGCGCCTTCATCTTTCAAGATGATCTCGCTCAAAGCCAGGGCGACTCCCAATCTCTGATCATGCACGTCCCTGCAGGTGTAGATATTCTGGGCCAACCTCCAGGAACTGTCGCCCGACTTGTTGACAAGTTTCAAGAATTCCTTGAAATCTCCCCGTTCCAGAGCCTTGACCTGATCCACCACCCGTTGATCATCATCATAAAAATGTATTGTCCTTAGAATAGCTCGATCACTGACCTGACTGCGGATGGATGGCAGGTTTGCTATGAGCTTATCTTTGGAGAACTCCCTAAGCACTTCGCCGCCCATCGTCCTTGCGACCGACCTCATCTCACTCTGCACCGCGCTATAGTCCTCGGTCAGATTTGCATGATCGCCACCCGTGTCAACGATTACAACTGAGTATGCTTGGGTTTCAAAATCGAAACTCACTTTTTGGACGATGGGCTGATCAAAATCCTGGAAATCGATCGTAATCAAGCCTCCAAGGGCGCAGGTAATCTGATCCATTAAACCACTGGGTTTACCGAAATAAATATTTTCGGCGTATTGAGATATTTTTGCATTTTCAACATCATCAACCACGCCATCATTGTAAAGATGATTCAATATGGTCACGATCAGCACCTCGAAGGCTGCTGAGGAACTCAAACCAGCGCCAATGGGTACATTGCTGGTGGTATAAGCGTCGAAGCCACCAATCTTGTAGCCAAGTTGATCCAAGCGGGCACAGACACCTCGAACCAGTGCGGCTGAGGTGAATTGCTCCTCTTGAACCGCCTCCAGTTCGGCGGTTTTTATTTCAACGGAGGGGAATTTCTCCGATTGAACACGAATAATCTGCTCATCATTCTTGGCGACAGCAGCGATGATATCCAGATCAAGTGCTGCGGCGAGAACGCGACCCCCATTGTGATCGGTATGATTACCACCAACTTCGGTCCTGCCAGGTGTGCTGAATAATTCAATCTCACCATCACCTGGATATACCCGGTGATACTTCTGAACCAGATCGATATAGCGATGTTTCTGCTGTTCTAATATCCCTGATTTTTTTCCGTAGAGCAGTTCAAAAGCACCGTTGGCTTTCCCTGCTGTTATTCTCTTTAGTAAGTAGTTCATATCGTTCGTTTTCTATTCGACCTCGGCGACCCCAGCCTGAATTTGATCCAGGTGAAAACCTGCATCAATCGATTGAGGCCTGTGAAACTGGGATACCTAGGCGCTGACTCAATATCTGGGTGTAATCATTTCTGCGCCTCCACTCAATGACCAGTACGAGGTCATCTGGCACAGCCTTTATCAATAGACCGGAATGTTAATTCGAGCGCCTCACAGTACCAACAATCGCGACCCACAAGAGGAAATTATCGATTATAGAAATCTTTCTGGTTCCACTATTTACTGTCCATAGATGTTCGTGTAACGATAATGTAATTTCTCCAAATCTTCTTCTGAAATTTCCTCCGGCACTCCCATTTGCAGAGCGATCCATACCGTCTTGGCGGAATCCTCCACCATAACAGCTGCCTTGAGGGCTTTATCTCCCGTTGGCCCAACAGTGAACACGCCGTGGTTCTTAAGCAAACAGGCCGGCGAGGTGCCGATCGTCTCGACCACGATCTTGCCAATCTCCTCGCCACCAATCAGGGCAAATCCACCGCAAGGGATCGGACCGCCAAACTCATCTCCGATGCCAGTCAACACAGGGGGGATGGGTTTCCCCAGCGCTGCGAAAGCGGTCGCGTAGTTGGAGTGGGTGTGAACTACTCCATTTACCTCAGGCATATGCCGGTAGATATAAAGGTGGCTGGCCGTATCCGAGGAGGCGTTCAAATCCCCTTCCACTTTCTCCCCTTCCATGTCGACCACAATCATATTTTCCGGTGTCAGATCATCAAATTTAATCCCGGAGGGCTTGATGACCACGTAACCGGTCTCCGGATCACGTACGCTGACGTTACCACCAGTCCACACCACCAGATTGTTCTTTGGTAGTTCGCAATTCAACCGACAAACCTCTGTTTTGATCGTTTCAAGCATATTTTCTCCAGACGAATTAGCAGATTCAAAAGTTTTTTTCCCGATATACCCGATCCTAGCTGTTTATCACCTCTGATTTGAGTTCTTTCAAGCGTTTCATGACATCATTATCTCCACGGCCGAAATAATCATGTAATGTGACGTATTCCTTAAAAAGGAGATCATATAAAGCTTTGTTCTCAGCGTTTGGCTGGTAGCTCTCATCTCGCAAGCGTGCCATTTTGAGGCTGGCTTCGACGATCGAATCATAACCTCCATTGGCGGCACCAGCTGCCACTGCGCCATGCATCGCAGAGCCCAAAGCGCCAATCTGGGTAGCTTCTGGGACATAGATCGGCAATCCGGTTACATCGGCATAAATTTGCATCAGCAGCTTGTTGCGATCGGGCAAACCACCGGTGGCAATTAACTCCTTGATCGGCACATTATTCTGATTGAAGGTCTCGATGATCAGGCGCGTCCCGTAAGCCGTGGCTTCGATCAAAGCCCGGTAAATCTCTTCAGGCCCGGTAAGCAGGGTCATACCCAGCATCATCCCGGTTAAGTCGACATCCACTAATACCGAACGGTTTCCGTTCCACCAGTCCAAAGCAAGAAGACCACTCTCACCGGGTTTCTGTGCAGCGGCTTTCTCTTCCAACAGTTCGTGGATGTTAAGCCCTTTCTGCCGGGCTTCATTTTCATAGCTTTCTGGGACACAATTCTCAACAAACCACTGGAAGTGATCGCCTACACAGGATTGACCTGCCTCGAAACCCGGCAGGTCCGGCAGGATGCCGTCCTGCACCACGCCGCACATCCCGGGAACGATCTCCTCACTTTCACCAACCACCATGTGGCAGATGGAAGTGCCCATGATCATCACCATGCGCGCTGTATCAGTCACCGTTGCCGCGGGCACAGCCACATGGGCATCCACATTGGCTACAGCAACAGCAGTTCCTTCTTTCAAACCGGTCCACCCAGCTGCCTGGGAGGTTATCCCACCGGCCCTGGCACCCAAGGGCATGATCTCACGCTTCATCTTTTCATCAACGATATTTTCCAACCCCGGATCAAGCGCTTTGAAAAATGCGGGCGGCGGGAAGCCTTCGCTCTTCGACCACATGGCCTTGTAGCCCGCAGTGCAGGAGTTGCGCGTCTCCTCCCCGGTCAGCTGCCAGACCACCCAATCTGCGGCTTCGATTAAACGATCTGCAGCCGCGTACACCTCTGGCGCTTCGTCCAGGATCTGCCAGGCTTTGGGGAAAAACCATTCAGAGCTGATCTTGCCGCCATAGCGATCAAGGATGGCTCCAAATCCGCTCTGACGAGCAATTTCATTGAGCTTATTTGCTTCCGGCTGAGCAGCATGGTGCTTCCACAGCTTGACCCAGGCATGGGGATTATCGCGCCATTCGGGCAGGAAACTCAGCGGGGTGCCATCAGCCTTGGTAGGTAACATGGTGCAGGCAGTAAAGTCAATGCCTACACCAATCACATCAATCGGATCAACGCCGCTTGTTTCCAGCACAGCGGGGATGGCATTCTTGAAAACCTCGATATAATCGTTTGGATCCTGAAGCGCCCAGTCGGGGTCAAGGCGAATGTCTGTTCCTGGCAGAAATTCATCAATTACCTCGTTGCTATAATCATGAACCGCGGTGGCTAACTCTTTACCATTGGCAACATCGACAATCACTGCCCGGCCTGAGAGCGTGCCGAAATCTACACCAATTGCATATTTGCTAGCTGTCATGAGAAACTCCTTTCAATAATTCCACTGTGGTCAGTTAAGATCTATGTTTTTCGTTCGAAGAGCTCCCCGGATCCATAATCCGCCAGGTCGACGGTGATATAAGGATTGACTGCAAAATGGTGTAGGCGAACTACCATAATTTCCGGTAGAGGTCTTTTTGATAGCCGCATAATCCGGGTTATTGGCCTGATTGTACATCTCATGGGGGTGTCTTCTTAAATCGTGGTGCTCATCCCGGTCAAAACCATTGAAGAATATCTCAGGTGTCTCTCTCCAGAGTACAGCCAGCCAGCGTTCCTTGGGCGTCATCTCGTCTTGATCAATCAATGACCAGTATCTCCGGTCGCTCAATCACCTGGTCGCCTATCTCAATCGATTTAGCAGGCCAGCCGGCGATCGCGGAGAGGATTTCATTGCCATCCTCAGCAACTAAAATTGTGTCTTCGGATTTACATCCGGTGATGGATGGATTCCAGGCGTAGACCTGCCCGGAACGAATGGGATCATCTACCGAATCAGTGGCGACGAATTCGCGCGGATCATATCCCGCGGGGCCGCCCTGGTGATGCAACTGCCACTCATCAGCAAAACCTCGCTGGGCATAGGCAGCTTTTCCAGCCCGAAAAACTTCGTTGACAGACTTTCCGGGACGAGTGGCAGCGATCATGGCCGCATCGACATAAGATACTGCTTGAGCTTTTTCGTTGAGCTCGTCAGGGAGCGGGCCGAAATGAACCAGCCGGGTTAAAGAACATACCAGGCCGTCCATT
>JBFFEL010000132.1:0-10747 GCA_041558875.1 Anaerolineales bacterium | reverse complement strand
TGAGCTGAGAAATCGAGGGGCCCTGAAGAAGATTCACAATTGGGATAACCGCACCAAAAGCGTTTTCAATCCTGTTTTTCAATTCCATCGCCATCAGTGAATCCAACCCCAACTGATCAAGGGGTTGATCAATCGGTAATCGATCTGGTTCTAACCCCAGGATCCTCGCAGATTCAGCTCGTAACCGGTTTTCAACAACGGGTCGGCCATTTTCAGTATCGATTTCCTGAGAAACTTCTCGGTTAGATGGGGAATCAAGTTCCTGTTGATAGGGATCGTCTTCAGCGGATAAATCCTCTGGCTGGAATATTTTTCCTGGGGACACTTGTGCCCTGGTCAAAAGATCCCACCCTGCTTGATCAGCGCCTAAAACATAAATCTCAACTTGCGCAGATTTAGAATTTGAGGGAGTGATGATGGTTTGGACAATAGATTTACCGTTCGGATTGACATCTGGCTCAACGGTCAGTCCGTTAATTTGATGCGCTCCTTTTCCATAGAGCTTATCCGCGGCCGCGGCGACCATCTTACGGAGAATCTTCTCCTGGACGGATAACCCTCCAAAATCCAGGGTCGTTTCATAAACCTGATGAGGTGATCGCAAGCGGTGACCCAATTGGGGGTGAGTTTCACTTGATTGAACTGGGGCAGCCGGTGTGCCTGTCCTTACGGAGGTGAGCCAGTAGCGCTCACGTAAAAATGGGTAGGTAGGCAGCACCAATTTTTGCCGGCGCTGACCTTTGTAAAATCCTACCCAATTGATAAGATCTCCACGGACATAAAGCTCCCCCAGAGACTTCATCATCTCGCTCGATTCGCTTTTCCCCTGCCGTAAAGAAGGCAGCCAGGCAATTTCATCATAAGCTTCGGAATGGTTTTGGTTGGATATTATGCGCCTGCCCATAGCAGACAAAATCGGATTAGGGCCAATCTCCAGGCACACATCATATCCCTGGTTCATGAGAGCCTCGATGCCAGCTGCGAATCTGACCGGTTCGCGAATATGTCGGCGCCAATATTCTGCATCAGGGATTACATCAGATTCGAGAAAATCTCCCGTCAGGTTAGATACCAGTGGAATATTGGGGGAAGCAAAATTTATCTCCCGGGCAGCCCGTTCAAAATCCTCGAGGATTGAATCCATCAATGGGGAATGGAAAGCCTGGGAAACATTCAATTGCCTGGCTGCAACTCCACTTGTCTCAAGGTCAGCCAACACTTCTTGGACCGCACCTGATTCCCCAGATATGACGATATTATCATGTCCATTTATGGCGGCGATGACAACCCTTTCTTGATATGGTTCCAGGATGGATTCGATCTGCTCAACACTGCTGAACACTGCCGCCATGGCCCCCGTTTCCTGGATTGCATGCATGAGTCGGGCGCGTTCCGAGATCAGGCGGAGTCCAGAATCGAGGTCAAACACACCCGCGACACAGGCTGCTACATACTCACCGACACTGTGACCCATCGCTGCGGCCGGTTCGATCCCCCAGGAACGCCATAACTCGACCAGCGAATATTCAAGGGCAAACAGCGCTGGCTGCGTATATTCTGTGTCATCGAGTAATGAAGCCTGATCTTTGTTGGAAAATAGAACAGATAACAAGGGTCTATCTAAATAATCGCTCAGAATTTCTGCGCACCTGTCCAAGGCAGCTTTAAATACTGGTTGGGTATCATAGAGCTCACGACCCATACCAACATATTGAGCCCCCTGGCCGGTGAATAAGAAGGCGATCTTAGAATCTTTATTGGATTGTACATTGCCGTGGAAAAAGTCTCCGCTCAGGTCCCCATTTTGGAACGCCTGCAGTGAAACCTGAATTGTCTCCCTGGTATCACCGACAACTGCCAGGCGATGTTCATAATCTGTTCGACTTTGATTGGCTGTGTAGCAGAAATTCGCCAGAGCCTTCTCAGGCAGCTTTTCGAGGTGGTGTATATAACGTTGGGTGAGATTTTCCAGGGCTTCTTCACGTTTCGCAGACATGGTCAGCAGGTAAACTGGCAGCTCTAGATCCTCGATCAAATCTTGCTCAGCATCTTCGAAAGCAGGCGCTTCTGAAACGATCAGGTGGGCGTTCGTGCCGCCAAAGCCAAAGGAGCTCACTCCCGCTATCCTGGGTACATTACCTCTGGGCCAGGGATGCAGTTCCGTGGCAATTTCCAGATGAGAACCATCAAGATCGATATATGGATTAATTTCCTTTAAATGAAGATGGGGTGGGATTTCCTCATGAGTCAAGGAAAGAACAACCTTAATCAGGCTGGCAACCCCAGCCGCGGCTTCCAAATGGCCGATATTCGTCTTCACTGAGCCAACCAGATAAGGTTGATCTGGCAAACGGTCCGCATCCAGAACTGCCCGTAAGGATTGAATTTCGATCGGATCTCCCAACGGAGTCCCAGTCCCATGGGTTTCTACATAGCTGATTTGGGTTGGTTGGACGGCAGCATCCTCGAGCGCGGTGCGAATCACGGCTTGCTGTGAAGGTCCATTTGGCGCTGTCAGCCCATTACTGCGCCCATCCTGGTTTACCGCAGATCCCCGTAGCAAAGCCAGGATATTGTCGCCATCCCGCAAAGCGTCACCAAGCCGTTTCAGGACCACGATCCCGCAGCCTTCACCACGCACATAGCCATTTGCGCGGGCATCAAAGGTTTTGCAGCGACCATCTGGCGCCATCATCCTGGCCTGTGAGAATGTGATCGTCAGCTCAGGTGAGAGCATCACATTGACTCCACCGGCGATGGCCAGGTCAGATTCGCCGCTGCGCAGACTCTGCATCGCCATGTGAACAGCCACAAGGGAAGATGAACAGGCGGTATCCACCGCCATACTGGGTCCACGCAGGTCAAAGGAATAGGAAAGCCGGTTGGCAGCGATGCTGTGAGCATTTCCTGTCCCTGCGTAAGCATCAATGCTGTCAGGGTCACTAAACTGAATTTGAGAATAATCGTAGCTGCTGATACCGATAAATACTCCGGATCGTGAACCAGCAAGTTGGTCAACAGCCTGCCCGGCATTCTCGAGCGCTTCATAAGATACTTCTAACAGCAGCCTTTGCTGCGGATCCATCCGGGCAGCTTCCCGTGGTGAGATTCCAAAGAATCCGGGGTCGAAACTAGCTACCTCATCCAGGAAACCACCCCAGCGAGTATTCGCTTTTCCGCAGACGCCATCGCCAGGATCATAAAACGCATCCACGTCCCAGCGATCTTTTGGTACTTCACGAATGACATCCACCCCATCGTGTAGAATTTGCCAGAAGGCTTCCGGGTCTCCAGCATTTGGGAATCGACAGCCCAAACCAATGACCGCAATCGGGTCGGTAGTTCGTCCAAGAAACTGAGTGGGAACCAATGCCGCTTGGTCTGAAGTCTCAGCTGCCAGATAGCGAGCAAGGCTTTTTATATTGGGGTAATCCCAGGCCAGCGTTGGCGAGAGACGGCGACCAAGCCAGATTTCAAGATCGCCTGTCAGGCTGACAGCTTCGACTGAATCTAACCCGTAGTAAGTAAACGGCTCCCTGGGATCAATATCTGATGCTGGCAGATGAACGCGGGCCGCGATCTGGTCGATCAACCAGGCCTCGATTGTCCCTTCAGATTCAGGGATGGCGCCGGACTCCACCATCACAGATGTTCCAGTACCTGCTGCTTTTGCAACTCCATCCCGCGATGGATCGGGTTTCTCGGCTCGCCATTCTGCCCTGGTCTTAAGGGTTCCATTTAAAAAGTCGACTTTACATTCGTGCCGTTTCACCTTACCACTGGAGGTCATCGGGATGCTCAACGGCTTCAATAGAACCACTGCATGAACCTGGAGCTGATGGTTTTCAGCAATCGCCCTGCGCACGGCAGCGAATACCTCCTCGGGATTCGCGTTACGGTGCTGGCGGGCTAATTCATGGACGATGACCAACTGTTCCTCTTCGTCCTCCATCACCGAAAATGCTGCCCCAGAAAAGGACTGCAGGGCTTCATGGCTCTTTTCTACGGTCAATTCTATGTCTTGGGGATAGTAATTACGACCTCGAATGATGATTAAGTCCTTAAGGCGACCGGTGATAAAGAGTTCACCATCCGCCAGAAATCCCAGATCTCCCGTCCGCAGGAACGGGCCCTCCCCATTATCAGCAAGGTAGGCATGAAAGATCTGTTCCGTCCCATCAGGCATCATCCAATAGCCCTGGGCCACGCTCGGACCTGAAATCCAAATCTCGCCAACCTCATCAGGCTTGCACTGCAGATGGGATTCCGGATCGACAATGCGGATTTTTTGGTCCGGCAGTGCCCTCCCACATCCAACCATGCGTTGGAAGTCGCTATCATTTTCATTAGCGAAGACAACTTTGTCCTCTTTCAGATGATTCTTCTTCACCAGCCGTACGACGGGTTCACCAGGTCCTTCACCGCCGGCGACAAGCAAGGTTCCTTCTGCTAATCCATAACAGGGATAATACGCATCTCGTCGAAATCCATAAGGTTCGAAAGTGTCAGCAAATCGTTCAAGGGTTTTCGCCCGGATAGGTTCGGCTCCACAGAAGGCTGTCTCCAGGCTGCTGAGATCTAAATCCTCCCGTTCTTCGGGTGTTGTTTTTGTCACACAAAGGTCATAGGCAAAATTTGGTGCGCCTGTAATTGAGCCCTGATAACGGGTGATCGCCTTCAACCAGCGAATTGGGCGCTGAAGAAATGCGATGGGAGCCATCAAAGTCGAGGTTTCCCCAACGTACATCGGCTCAAGAATGCCACCGATCAAGCCCATATCATGATAGCTGGGCAGCCAGAAAACCCCCATACCGCTGCCTTCAATTTGAAATCCGTACTTGATGATCTTCAAATTGTGGATCAGGTTTCCATGACTTAACATGACCCCCTTGGGCGTGGAAGTTGAACCGGAAGTGAATTGGATAAAGGCCAATGTCTCCGCATCAACCTTAGCATCTTGCCATCTATCTCCCAAGTTATTTGGTAGATTTTCTGTATTCCGCCATTCCAACTCAGCCAGATCCGGGGCATGTTCAAATCGACTCTCGATATTTTCGAGAATTGTAGAGGTGGTTAATGCAACCTTGGCATGCGAATCAGCTACAATCGCCTGGATACGAGGTACAGGTCGATTGAGACGAGGTGGATAAGCAGGTACAGCTACAACACCTGCATAGAGACAACCGAAAAATGAGGCGATATAATCCAGACCGGGGGGGTAGAGTAGAAGGGCACGCTCTCCCTGCATGCCGAGATCTTGGAGCAACGCACCAATCGCCATCGCCCGGCGATTGAGTTCTCCATAGGTAAGATTGACTTCATCCTGCTCACCATCTTCTAAAAATGTGTAAACCAATTTTTCAGGCTGGCGGATTGCCCACCATCTAAGCATCTCGACCAGAGTTGTTGGATTATAACCAGCTAGGGCGCTCTGGTTCATGGAACAAGATCTCCTTTCCGCCACCAATTAACATTTTCCCCATGTGCATGGTTATCACCTAAAAAGAGCAATGCACCCCGAATAAAATTTGCCAGTCAGATAAGATCGAAAATTGATCTTCTAACGAGTCAGATGTCAGTTGTATATTTCAAGGATGTGGCCAGTTCGTGGTGTGTTAATAATGGTAGGATAATTAATAGTCATATTTATATCACAAAACTCCGTTATCCAGTGCTTGCGAATTTTGTGGAATGCATGAGAGAAAATTAGGCAATTTGGGATAGTTGTAGACAAATAATCCAAAATTTATCCCCTTTCAAGGGTTGCGCATTTTCTTCATCTCAGTTTATAATAGTTTCCATTCTCAGGGGTTAGGCCAGCCAAGGCAGCCAGACAATTGAAATAAACAACAATATCTTTGACCCCTATAACCTGCACGCTTATCAAAACCCTCGATTTATGAGCGCGACTTAGCGTTCAAATACATACAAAGGAATGGTGGTTAGTGACTCAGACCAATTCCAAGCTTGTTGTTCGGGAAGGTCCTGATCCCGGACAAGAATTTGAATTATCCCAGACACCAACAGTGATCGGACGTGCCCCAGGAGCACAATCTGAAATCACAATCAACGCACCCGGGATTTCACGCCGCCACGCACAGATCAGCCAGCGGGGCGACCAATACATTGTTGAAGATCTCAACAGCAGCAATGGCACCTTCCTAAATGGACAACGCGTTACAGGTTCTGCACCATTAAACTCAGGTGATGTTATTGGATTGGGACAGGCGATTAAGCTGGTTTTCTCTATCCCGGAAGTGCCCGAAGTAAAAGATGTGCGCGACATGCTGCCTGCAACGCCAGAAGCACCTGATGGATTGGCACAGACGGTCATTGGTGAAGCTATGCCAATGGATGCCCAGCCAGCAATCCCGCCCCAATTCCTGGTAACAGTCGCGGGTTCGGCTCAAGATGTCCACACTTTAACCTCAGATAGCATTACGATTGGGCGCAGTGATGACAACGATATCGTTATCGGATCGAACATCGTATCCAGAAGTCATGCCCGACTCGAGCGATCGGATGGGGGCTATCAATTAATCGTCCTGCCCCAGGCCAGCAACCCTGTCTATGTGGATGGATATCCGATAAGCGAGTCTCACCAGCTGCGCCACAACGATAAGCTGCGCATCGGCGGGCAGGACCCGGGTTCGATGGTCACGATGACCTACAACTCTCCTTCGGAAGCGATTGCCCAAGAAGCGATTGAGATCACCTTCGATGAAAAGTCAACAATCTCCATCGGGCGAGATCCTGCTAACAACATCGTGCTGGATATGCCCCAGGTCTCTCGCAACCATGCGGAGATCGAACGCGTCGGGCAGCGCTTTCGCCTGATCGACCTGAACAGCTCCAACGGCACGTTCGTAAATGACGAACAGATCGTGGGGGAAGCCTGGTTGAAACCGACCGACACGGTCCGCATCGGGTCTTATCGTTTTGTGGTCAGCGAAGAGTCCTTAGCCCAATTCGATGACTCCCTCAGCCTGGAGGTGGAGGCAATCGGGTTGAACAAATGGGTTCGCAAAGACCTAAACATTCTGAAGAATATCTCCTTATTATTCCAACCCAGGGAGTTTGTCGTGGTGGTTGGCCAGAGCGGCGGCGGCAAGTCAACCCTGGTGGATGCGATCGCCGGCTACCGCCCGGCTACTAATGGCCAGGTGTTTGTCAACGGCACAAATGTCTACAAGAATTTTGACGCCATCCGCAACATCATCGGGTTCGTCCCACAGCGGGACATCATCCACATGGAGCTGACGGTTTTCCAGGCACTGGATTACACTGCCCAGCTGCGCATGCCACCCGATACGACCAAAGAAGAACGGCATAAACGCGTGATGGAAGTGCTTGACGACCTGGACCTGACCCATCGCAAGGATGTCCAGATCAGCGGCTTGAGCGGCGGCCAGCAAAAGCGGGTTTCCATCGGCGTTGAACTGCTGACCAAACCCGGGCTCTTCTTCCTGGATGAACCCACCTCGGGTCTTGACCCCGGTACAGAAACAGCCTTGATGCAGCTGATGCGCCGGCTGGCAGACCAGGGACGGACAATTGTGTTGATCACCCATGCGACCAAGAACGTGATGCTGGCAGACAAAGTCCTTTTCCTGGCTCGCGGCGGTTATCTCACCTGGTTCGGCCCTCCTGATGAAGCTCTGGCGTACTTCGACCAATACCGGTCGGAGCGTGAAAGACGGACACGCCCGATGGAGTTTGACCAGATTTATGCCATCCTGGAGGATCCCAGCAAGGGTACCCCCGAGGAATGGGCTGACCGCTATCAAAACCATCCAGCCTATGAAGAATACATCCGTAAACCATTGGCTGAGCGTCATGAGGAGCTGGCCGGGACCATACAAGAGCAACCAACTACAGCGCCAGTAACCAGCCAGACTCGGAAGCAAGTATCTTCGCTGCGGCAGTTTGTGATCCTGTCGAAACGCAATCTCAATATATTGTTCAGAGACCGCTTCAGCCTGGCTTTAATGTTGTTAGTGGCCCCATTGGTCGGTTTACTGGACGTGATCCTGGCAACAATAATGGGCAGCGATCCGTTCAATTTCGTCGATGGGGATATGCCAAGCGTCATCATCACACTTTTCCTGTTAACGATTTACGGGGTTACAGTCGGGGCGTTGTCGCAGATGCGCGAGATCACCAAAGAAAAAGAAATCTACAAACGCGAGCGCCTGGTAAATCTAAAAATTGTGCCTTATATCCTCTCAAAAATCTGGGTGGCGCTGCTCCTGGCCCTTTACCAAGCGGCGACATATGTGATCATCCATTACCTGGCGTTCGATATGCCGGGGGGTACACTGGAATTCGGGATCATCTATATCTCACTGGCCCTGGCAACGATGGCCGGCATGATGTTGGGGTTGTTCGCCTCAACTGTAGCCCCGAGCTCCAACGCGGCGCCACTGATGGTGATCTTGTTGATCCTGCCACAAATCGTCCTGGGTGGAGCCCTGGTCCCTCTGCCAGAATTCGTCAGCGCGCCGATGTCCACTCGCTGGGCTTTCCAGGCTTTCATGGGAACCGTCGGGGTTGGATCGGATGTGGCTGCTGACCCATGTTGGACTCTTGGTTTGGAAGAACAGGCATTACTAACCCTAGAAGATAAAGAGGCCAGAGGCTGCAAATGCCTAGGAATCAACGCGCTGCGGCAAGAGTCGTGTAATTTCCCTGGCGTGGGTAAATTTTTCCACGAAATGGTTGACGTACCACCACCAGAGGATCCGCCTCCACCCCCCGACCGCCCGGCTGATCCGATAATACCGGATCCACCTCCGGAACCTGAAGACCAGTCAGACACAGTGGCGGTGGCCGAATACCTGGATGAACTGCGGGAATACCAGGAAGAGGTGGAGCTCATTCAAACCAGCGCCGAAGCAGAATTTGCAGCATATGAAGCCGAGCTCGAGGTTTACCAGGCGCAGGTGGTTTCATACCAGGAGGAACTGGTCAACTGGCAGATCATCCGGGAAGCTGCGGTCCTGCCAGCCGAAGGAATGATAGGGACTTTTAATAATGATTTCCGGTGGACATTTGTAGATAAAAACAACCCGGAAAAATTTTGGCCGTTTATCTATAAAACCTGGATCGCGCAAGGCGTCATCATCGGAGTCCTGTTTATCTTGATCCTGGTTTTCCAAAAGCGAAAAGACATAACCTAGGTAAATGAAAAACAAAAGAATCTCGATCCTAATTGTTGGGCTTAGTCTCGCTATGATCTTCCTTTCTGGCTGCAGTTCGAATGAAGCGGAAGAGCAGGAAGCCACGGCCCAAGCGCTGAGCGAATCGATTTACCAAACTGCTACAGCAGCTGCAGAAGAGGCCTTTGATCCAGCTGAATTTCAAGCCACTGCTGAAGCGGAGGCGACGGCGGTAAGCGAGGCTGCGGCAGCGACCCTGGCTGCCCGATCTGAAGAACAGCAGCAGGAGGTGGATGCAACAGCTCAAGCGGCAGCACCTATCAAGGCCGAATTGCCCAAATACAACGTTGATCCTGAGGCAGGTGAATTGGCCTGGATGCACCCTCCGCTGGAACTTCATACCGAAGGATACATGGAGTACGATTACGGCAACCAATACATCGGTACCCTGGCAGAGGATTTTGTGGTCTCTTCGGATATCACCTGGAACACGCAGTACGGGACTTCGGCCTGCGGATTCGTGGTCCGTTCCGATGGCAACGAGGAGGCTTTCAACCAGTACCTAATTCTCGCCACACGAGGCGGCAACGGCCGGGTGATCTTCAACACGATGGCTGACGGGGAGGTCCTGGATGGCTACGACCTATACGCTTATGGACTGGACCCGAATTTTGATTGGCAAAACGACACCACAAACAACCTGACGGTGGTCGGACGAGGAACAGAATTTACCATCTTCACCAACGACACCGAGATCGGGGTGATCAACGCCGGGGAACCACCACCGGCACCTTACATCCCACCCGCACCAGCAAAACCAGCTGATGACGCGCCCAAGGCAGAAAAAGACGCTTATGCAGCCGCAAAACAGGAGTATGACCGGGCAGTGGCCGAGATCTGGAAGAATTACAACGACCGGCAGGAAGTCTATGAAGACCACGGCACCGAGTTCCTGGAGGGATTCATTGCCATGGTCGCGCTGGCTGAATCCGGGTACACGGATTGTAAGTTTGACAACACCTGGTTATGGCTGATTGACACCCAGGAATCAGGAGAGTAATTTTATCAACCTCAACCCTGGTGATTATTCGCCGGGGTTTTTCATTTAACTGCTACCAGTTGTTGAGTGAGAAACCGATCTGGACTGCAGACAAGTTTGGGGGTGGTGCTAAGGCTCGATTGTTAAGGTGCAAAATTGTTGGCTGAGTGCTCTAAGCAGTGGGGGAATCGGCCTCGCCGGAGTGGATCTGATCAAAAATGCACTTTTCTAGCTGATTCCTTTCGACGGGCAATGATTTTTGATTAAATTATTTTTTTAAAATTTTTTCACGGCAGATGCCTAGCGGTGTGGGAAGAGGGGGAAAGATGCTAGTAAGAATCCTCCAACCGGAGGGAGGATGTGAGGGGTAGGCCGTTGAACCAGGAGAGAGTCCCGGTGGCTTTGCTTCCGGGATAAATCCCGGTCATTCCACTCCCGGGACAGGTTCCCAGTCGCAGTGCTCCCGGGATAAACCCCGGTCGTTCCACTCCCGGGATAAATTTGGATTAAAAATACATAAAAATATGAGGATCGAATGCCGCCCATGATT
>JBFFEL010000131.1:0-11025 GCA_041558875.1 Anaerolineales bacterium | reverse complement strand
GTTCGGCTAATTTTTGGTCCTATAATAAAAAAACCTTGCAAAGGGTCTAATCCTTTGCAAGGTTTCCTTAATTTGGGTATTTTTCGGAGATACTTGAAATCTGGTATCACCGATCGCTGGATCGTGAATGAGATAGACAGGTCAATTGAAAGGATCCATCATGTTTGTTCCAGATACAAAATGACTTTGGTGATGATACCATCCCGCTTGAAGATATGCTGACTGTTTTCATAATCCAACCGGGTACCTGATACTTCATTAATACTGCCATCTGAGAAATGGATCTGCAGACCGGATTTCTCACCAGGTTCATAAATTACCGGCGTTTGGCACAAGGTGAAGGCCAGCGAACCGATCGGTAGCTCAAAGTGCTGAGGAATACTGTCCAGGTCGAAGTACTCGAAATCGGTTGGTTGAGTAGTGAGCTCATCCTTACGCAGCAGCGTGGGATCAAAGGTGATCCGTCCATCCTTTACGGATACACCTAGCTCAATTTGACGGGTCAGGATCTCCTCTTTGACTTGCCCGGTCATACCTGGTTGTTTGGCGCCTTGCCCCTTGGGGGTGTGGGAGTAAGGATCCGTTGGGAAAGCACCGTACACATCCGGGGATTTATTGAAACCCAAACCCTTTCGGATGTCATAGTAACACTCAGCCAGGTCTCGGATGGTTTCAGGCTCAGCCATCTGCTCAATTGCCTGGAGATAATTTTCCTGGGTTGCCAGCAGCAGCTTTGAGACCATATGCCAGTAAATGCTGCCCAACCCCTCGTAGGCAAAAAATGTCCCTGAGCGGCCGGTAAAATAATCATGTTGGAAAACGTTTTCGAACAGGGCAAGGATCTTATCTCGATCAGCTGTGACCAGATCAGCGTAAGATTCCTGCTGGCTGAGACGGTCCAGTGCTTGCTGGACATCATGAGCGTTTCGGAAAGTCCCATTGAAATGGTAATCCCCGTTTTCGTCTCGAATGATCAAACTGCTCTCATTGTTATTTACCAATACTTGTACCAGCTCGATCGCTCGGGTACGGTTTGCTGGCAGGCGGTTCTTCACCATAAAAGCGGGCAGGTCTCGGTCCGGATATAGGATATAGCTGTGCTGGTCGCTGCGGTATAGGGCACTCTCCCTCAAGTTGCGCAGCAGGGTCAGCGCCTCCTGTGGAGTTAGCATACCAGAGGACAGGATCGCAACCTGCCCTTCCAACATTTCATCAAGGTTGCTGATTTCTGCCGTGGTCTGCCCTAAATTTAGGATATTGTAGGCATGGAAAAGACCATCTACGCGCATGTTAGCCTGCAGAGAATGTTCGATATACTGGCGAGACAGCTTCAAAAAGGCTCTCAGCTGGCTAATCGGGAGTGACTCCATTTCCTCGCAGAAGCCCTCCTGGTAGATTTTCCACCGGTAGTCACTTCCGGCTTGACCTATCGCATCCAAAAACGCCCGCCGTTCTTTGTCAGAGAACGAGGTCTTCAAGTTCGAGGAATATTGAGTTAATACCTTCAGGATATGATCGAATAAGGCTTTGACTTCCCGGCTGACTTCCAAGTTTGTATCATCAATCCCATCCAGCAGTGATAACCAGAAGACAACATAGCGTCGCAGGTAACATAAAGTAACCACCGACAAACCTTTACCAACCAGCGCATTATTTGCGTCATTCCATTCCGGGCGTTGGGTGTTCATCCAGATGCCGCCTTCAGGGACGAGATTGACCAGCTTGGCTAAGAGGAAGACCAACAGTTTTTCACTTAATGTCACATGAAAGATATCCCCATCCGCACAGCGGAACATTTTTCCATCATTGCCGAATGAAGCAGTATCTAGTTCGATCTGGCGGTGGGCATCAGAATCAAAGTCAATGGTCTTGTACGGGTCATTCAGCAGAGATGTGTACTCCCGCAGTCGGTAAGGCACGTTGGTATAGCAGAATGCTCGTTTGTTGATCAGCTTGCTAAGTTTACCGGGATGGTAGCGTGAGGAGATCTCCAGCAGCTTCTCAAGATAGATGATTTGATGGTCGGACCAGTACCCGATGTTTGCCCAGGGATTATCTGGTTCGGGTACTTCCCACTCTACTCCTGCACGTGAAATTCGATAAGGATTATATCCATCGGGCGTACCGGCGTTGATGAATGTGCAGATCATGCTCTCCACATATTCAGGGTAGGAACAAGCCAGTGCTTCCCAGTTCTGGAAAAGGTCGCGCCAGTTGCCTTGGTAATCCAAGCGTTGACTGCCATCCGCTTTTTTTAGATTGATCGAGAACTTGTTCCACGGCCGGCTGGGGTCACCATGACGGCGGCTGAAAGTCAGCGGGAGGTATTCAGAACACAGGCGTTCCAGATCTGGATCGCTGCTTCTTCCAGCTTGTGCCAATAGATCAGCAATATTGAACGCATCTGGTAAATTTTCCAGGAAAGCTGTTTGTCGCTCTAGAACGGTGCGATTGCGCGTGTGCAGGAAGTCAATTAGGTCCGCTTTTCCAATCTGGTAGTTATGGGCGAAGATACCACCGCGCATGGTGTTGAATAGGACGTTAGCATAATGGTGAGCACAGCTCAACTTGTCACCTGACACCTGCAGTCCATCAGCGCTGGCGATGATCGCATTCAAGACCTGGCTTCCCAAGGCAATGTCTGTTTCGATTTCTTCGTTGATCTCTTTCGTCGGGCGCTTGAGTAGGTTAACTCGTGTAGCGATGTCGGCACTATCTTGATCGACATCCAATACAAGGCTCCAGTGGGTTTTTTCATGACCGGCGATAGTTATCGACTTATTCAGCAGATAGGCTCCGCGCACGCCCCGAATATCAGTCTCATTCGTGATCTCAGCACCTTCACGAAAATGATCCACTTGAATCGAAGACAGCAGGTGGACGGGGTCATCCAGACCAACCTGCCAAACAGTTGAAGCTTTTAAAGATTCGCTCGGTTCAGCCAGATCGGTCAGGGTTGAACTCAAACTGAAAATACCAAGACCGCTCTCTGTTTCAAGCTCACTGCGCTTATAGGCATTGAGCAAATTGCTGAAAGTTGTTTGTAAGAGAGTGGTCACACCAAAGGGTAGGATGTTCTGGACTCCAGACAGCAGCCTGATGTGTACAGCATCATTGGATTGGTTATGCAGCCCCATGGTCAGGATAAAACCAAAACGTTCGCTGGACCGCCAGGATTGACGAAATGACAATCCCAAGTCGGTGTTGATCTCTTCGAAGATAAGTTTATTACCGCTGATATTTTTGTAGATCTTGCTCTCAACATTGTACAGCCCCGTATATCGATCTGAAAATGGTTCCCAGAGTGATGTAAGTCCATTCCTCGTAACAAAGAAGATCGAGAGCGGTCCGGTGTTAGGGTTGCTTTCAGTGATCTTGTCATCTGTTTCGTAGGGGAATATCGCCAATTCAGCATTTTTACGCCCGGCGGTCAATCCACCCGAACTTGAGATGAACATCCAATGGTCAGAGTTGCTTACCACACTCATAAAGAACGGTGGCATCTGGTCATAATGATCGATACAGTAATAGAGTTCCCCTAGCAAGGTGACATATTTGCCATTTACGCTTGATTGAGCGGGTTGATAAGTAGTATTACCAATTTTGAAGGATGAAAGCATGGTAGCCTCTATTGATTTTGATGGGATCACTCGCATGGATCGGCTCGATAATCAACTCGGTCCGTTCACACTGCGATGATCAGGTTTCAACTGGTTTTTCAAACATGTGGCTTAATCGACAGCTTCCAAAGAGATCCCGGCTCCGATCGTTTTCAATTTCATTCGCTTGATCCAGGCCGGGCTGGGTACGAACCTCGAGTCCCACAAGCTGTATGGTCCTTGTCACATTATGGAATAACCAGTACGATGAAAATAATGAATCGTTTCCATCTCCATAAGTATACGCTAGCTGGCAGTAAACTGCTGATAAAATACACCTGCGAAAGTTGGCTTTAGAGGCTTTTCGCCTTCGTGCTATTGGAGAGTAGCGAAGAATAATCGCATCGACCCAGAGTAGATCTACCAGTTCATTGTCCAACAAATTTCAGTTTTGACCCCGAATCGAAATATCTTAGGAACAATACATGCCAAAAAGATTATCTGTTATCGATGTTGACCGTTGTGTTGGCTGCCAAGCTTGCATGTTTGCTTGTGTCCGTCGCCTGGGAAGTGGTGGTTTAGACGAGACCAGCATCCACATCCAGTCAGCAGGTGGAATACGTAAAGGATTTGTCGTTATCGTCTGCCGGGCTTGTTGGGAAGCCCCTTGCGCACGGGTCTGCCCCACGGATGCTCTGGTCTTCCGCGACGGGGGCGGGGTTAAGTTGAAACCAAATCTCTGTATCGGCTGTGAAAACTGTGTGGAGGCCTGTCCTTTTGGAGCCGTTTTCTGGGATTCTGGTCAAAACAAACCCCAAATCTGTGTTTATTGTGGATATTGTGCCCCCTATTGTCCCTATGATGTCCTGGCTTTGGAAGAATTTGAGGCGGTGAGCTATGGCTGACACCAAATCCGATCCGCTTGATCGTGTGCTTTACATCGATCTCAATCGGCTGACTTCCAGAGTAGAGGCGCGCCCTGACCTGTTTGCAGCTGGTTTAGGTGGCACCGGTGTGGGCATTCGGCTTTTGACTGATCACTGCCCCCCGGGAGCCGATCCCTTAGGACCTCAGAACCCGATCATTTTTACCGTTGGCCCATTGGTTGGCCACTACCCCTTGGCATCCAAAACAACGGCCTTATTCAAGTCGCCTCACACCGGCAATTTGGGTGAGAGTCATGCAGGTGGTCGTTCTGCTGTGGCTATTAGGATGGCGGGTTATGGGGCGATTGTCATTCAAGGGAAGAGCAAATTACCGATTTATGTAACGATAGAAGGGGATCAGGTCTTCTTCAACGATGCAACCGCCCTGTGGGGCATGCGCAGCAGCTATACCATCGGCTCGGTACTGCGCACACGTGAATCGGGTCGCGGGCTGCGCTCGATCATGCGTATTGGTCGGGCTGGAGAGCGCCAGGTCAGTTATGCCTCAGTGACTACCGAGACCTACCGGCATTTCGGACGGCTGGGGTTGGGTGCTGTTTTCGGGAGCAAAAATCTCAAAGCTGTTGTGGTTAGCGGGAAGCGCTCACTGCCAGTTAGTGATCGCAAAGCTTACCGGAAAACGTACGATGAAATCTTCACCGCCGTCACCCAAACGCCTTTGATGAAAAAATATCACGATCTGGGGACCGCGATGAACGTCTTGCCGTTGAACTTGATCGGTGGGTTGCCCACCCGCAATCTCCAGAGCGGGACTTTTGAAGGAGCGGAAAACATTTCCGCAGAACATCTGGCTGCCAATTATCTGGGTCGTCGCGTTGCCTGTGCTCATTGCCCCACGGCTTGCATCCACCTAGCCGCTTTGCGCATCCCTTATCCCAATGATCCCTATTTCTACAAAACCAAGCTGCTGGGCTACGATCACGAACTGATCTACGCAATGGGCAGCTTGTTGGGGATTGATGATGTCTCAGGCATGCTCCAAGTGATTGACGAGGCCGAAATCCAGGGTCTGGACGTGATGAGTACCGGTGTGGTACTGGCTTGGGCAACCGAAGCCTTGGAACGAGGCTTGGTTTCAGAGGTTGACACTGCTGGATTATCGTTTGCGTGGGGGCACGCGCCCGTTTATATCGAAGCCATCCAACGAATCATCTCGCAGCCAACCGATTTCTATCGCGCCCTGGCCCGCGGCGCAGATCATGCTGCTTCGATTTATGGCGGTGAAGAATACGCACTGACCTTTGGTGGGAATGAGATGCCCGGCTACCATACCGGACCGGGTGCCCATTTAGGTTATCTAAGTGGCGCCCGGCATAGCCACCTCGACAGCGCCGGATACAGCCTGGATCAAAATGCCCTGACTACAGGCCAGCCTTTAAACCCTTCGGATGTTGCTGCCGCTCTCCTGGAAGAAGAAGCCTGGCGGCAGGTGCTCAGTAGCCTGGTGATCTGTTTCTTTGCCCGCGGAGTTTACACACCGGATATCATTCAGCAAGCCCTGGGTGCGATCGGCATTGAATTCAGCCCCAGCGATTTGAATCGACTGGGGGTGGATATCCTGCGCCGAAAGCATCAATATAAAGCCCGGGAAGGGTTTGATTTGAGCACGATCCGCATCCCCAACCGGATTCTAGAGACACCTTCATCATTAGGATTGATCGACGGGAAATTCATCCGTCAAACATTGGCAGCGATGGAAAAAAGACAGCACTGAATGGCTAGCTGGCTGAGATACTTTGCGGACTAGCAATTGGGACCGGGAAAAAAGGTGTGTTGGTTGGCCCGGTGTGAATAGCTGGATTTACCGCATATTTGCTGATCTGTGGTTTTGTTCTTATTGCCTGCAATCCAGTTATCATAAACAAATAATGGAAAATAATGGAGGTGATCCTTATGTTTAAATTGATCTTTCTGCCTCTCGCAGTTCTTATCATGCTGCTGTTAAGCGCATGCTCCTCTTCTGGTCAAGACCAATTGCTGACCGAGCATATCTGGTTGCTGACCGAACTGGATGGTAAATCACCTCTGCCATCAACAACCGTAACCGCAGAATTCGATCCGGATGGAAGTATCGGTGGTACCTCCGGCTGCAACAGCTATTCTGGATCCTATACCGTGGAAGGTAAAAGTATTGCTATGGGACCCTTTGTCAGCACCTTAATGGCCTGCCCTGATTTGGTCATGGACCAGGAAACCCGATATTTGAAAGCATTGGAAAACGCTGTGATGTTCCAGATCAATGCTGATGAACTCACACTTGAGGATGCCGATGGCAATAACCTGGCTTTATTTTCCGCTTTGGAGCAAGGTCTATCGGGCACTGCCTGGGATGTGATTGCCTATAACAACGGCAAAGAGGCTGTCGTCAGTGTGATGATCGGTACAGAGATCACTGCGCTCTTCGGCGAGGATGGGCAGCTGACCGGTAATGCTGGTTGCAATGATTACTTCACATCCTATGAGACCGATGGTGATCAGATCGCAATCGGTCTGCCCGGAGTGACGCGAAAATTCTGCAGTGAGCCAGTGGGTATGATGGAGCAGGAGCAAGCATATTTGACTGCACTGCAGACCGCTGCGACCTACAAGATCATGGGCATGGATATGGAGATGCGCACATCAGGAGGAGCAAAAGTTGCCTCCCTCCAGCGAAAACTTGCTCCTTGATACAAGAGGATAAATTCGCATAGACCACAGGCCTTGTTGATCTGGAAGGCTGATCAGGTCCGCAAACATACTCAATTCAACTTCTTAATTGGCAGTTCTTCTTGTAACCCTATCTTTGCACCCTTTATCCTGGGTCTTCGATTTTCTGAGTCATCATACTGGCCATATCCAGTAGGTATATCCCAGCGAGATTTTCAACAGTACAGGTCCACCCTAGTTCAACTTTCAAGTGTGTGGGCGAATCCCAACCGACGATCCGCTTAACATACATCTCGCCGTTGTCAGGAGTAGGGTCTACCGTGAAACTATTCTGGTAGTGCGAAAAAACTTCTTGCAGACGGTTTCCCGAAATACCGATTTCCTTGACCCACAGTGTACTGGCCACAAAACAGGCATCTGCCCAGCCGGTGCCTTCAACAGCAGCAACGTAAAGACCGTCTGGAGATACGTAGGGATGGTGTAAACCTGTTCCCGTTACCTGCCCAAATTGATCCTGGAAGGGATAAGCCTCGTCAGTTTCCAGGTTTACTACCCAAAGTTCATCAACGAACCTGGGAGCCCCGGGGTTTATCTGTTGATCCGAACGATCTCGAATGCTGAAAAGGATGAATTTTCCATCCGGATACCAGGCCAGACTGGAGATTTCTTCGACAGAGAGCAGTGTTCTTTGTTCTTGGGTTACAATATCCTGGAGGATCAAGGTGCCCGGTGGTTCCACAATCGCCATTTGTGAATAATCCGGCGAGACATGAGGGGAAATGCCAATCGGTGCGCTTATTTCAATGTATGCCGATGAGAAACTCTCTTTGATTCCAAGTTGCTGTTCTTGTCCATCGATGAACAACCGGAGTTGATATCTGCCCGGCTCCAATCCCTGGTCGAAATCGTTTATGTTGATATCCGTGAGCATGCCCTGCGCCCCATATTTGTTGTAATCCCAGGGTTCTTCTCTTTCAAGCCAGATATCCCCATTCAGGTACCACTCCATGCGAACAGTCAATCCTTCGCGCATATTACGGTACGGCCAAATTGCGAAAATCTCAGGCGTTCCATCAGCAAAAACAGATCGGGAACTTGCCATCTCAGGACTGGCTGCGAAGTAGATGGCTGGGCCAAAAGTAGGCTCTCCTTCTGTGGCAGGTTGTTGACCCTCGCCAGAAAAATTCCGGCTGATTCCCTGCCAGTTTACAGGTACGCTTCCCGGTGGCATATCGAGGCTTTGTAGTTTCCAATCGTCAACTTCGATCGACTTGACACCTTCATCTGACAAATCTTTGAAGACTAAAGTACTACTATCCGGATGCCAGACTGGATTGCTGGCGAAACCCAGGAGGTGTTCTTCACCGCTGTCAGAACGGATCGTCCATAAATCAGCCTTGTGGGCTTCGCTGAGGGTAACCACCGCCAGCCACTTTCCATCTGGACTCCAAACTGGCGCAGGAAGCCAACCCCCAGTGCCAATCGGCGTATACGGATGTAGAAGTTCTCCGCTCCTTCCTTCCAGATCAAAGACTGCAAGTCCGACTGTTCCATCAATCGAGGGTGAAAAGACTCCCCCAACCCACCAGGCCAGCTTTTTCCCATCCGGTGACCACGATGGACTGCCAATTTTCATCCCTTTGTGAATATTCAGACCATACACGCTTATATCAAAGAATTCACTTTCACCCATATCCAGGTTGTATATCCAGGCCGTATCCCCAAGATCGTAGGCGATCATCGAACCACCCGGTTGGGGCGATGAGGTCGTATTGGAGGGTTGATCCACCAATACCCGATAATCGCCCCCATCGGTTGAAATCAACGACAGAGACCCTGTGGTAAAACCCAAATCTTCTTCTGAGCCCCAGGAACCAAAGACGACCAGATTGTCATGGCCACGCCACCATTGTGGATCTACCTCGATACGGTCGGGTGTTTTGGTCAGATTATGCTGGTCGCCTGTGAAAAGATCCTCGATCCAAATATCATCATCTTTGGTATATAAAGCCTGACTGCCATCGGGAGAAATTTGCACATTGGATTGGGCTGAAAGATGGATATGTCCACCACAGGTGCCGACCTGCCAAAGCGATTCTCCATCTTGGTTCCTATCGCCGAATATCAACCCTGCAAGCAGTGATTCCTGGCAGTCGGTTTCAGCATTGGATGATGGTGGCTGTGCTTCTTGTTCCACTTGTTCTTCCATTCCAACGCCTGCTCCTGAATCATGTTCTGGATAATCATTATCAGTTTCGGCGCGTGGGGTTTGAGTTGGCTGTACAATGCCCTCATCAACTGTGCAAGCGATGGTGGCAGCCAAAAGAAAGAGACATGGAAGTATCAAATATGTTTTGGAGAAATACTTATTTTGATAGATCATCATTTTTTACAAACTTTACAAGCAATGCAGATATATGTTTATGTATCTTCCAAATTTTATCCCAGTGCTGTTACGAGCATTTGGCAATGGGATGGCCGGTCGCACACAATATAAGAATTTGTAATAATTAAATGGTTAAGGATTTGAATAAAGGGTACCATAATCTAGGTACAGCTCATCCTATCCAATAGATCTAAACCCAAAATCACCCCCTTGAACGCTTGCCAAAACCAAATTAATATGGTACAAATGTTCTATATATTGTCTTTGTCATTTCTCCCACTGCATCATTTCAATAACACGCGCTCTACTTGAGTGATCAGAAAATAATTTATTACTCAAAAATCAGTTAACTCCTCACCTCCGGACGCTGTGCTGCGGTCACCTTCGCTTACTTCCGCTCTGTTATGGCAGCGTGTCGAAAGGGATCATTGAAATCGGTCATGATCCTCTTGTAGAGCTTGACCACCACCTGCAGCCGGTAAGATGGGTAAATGTTCATAATCCCGGTAAGTCTCTTTGAGACGTTTATAGAACTTACGCCCCTGGAGCAATAGATGAGGTAATTCCTTCAATGGATATTTCCTCAGATAAGCAATTTGCTTATCCAGAGCAATTCCCTTGACATACAAGTCATAATACTCTGAATAAAAATCTTTCAGCGGAAGCGTCGTTGGCAGCAGCGTATGGATGAAGTCGAAGTAGTCATAATCTTGAATAATGAGCTGATCTCTTACCTCTTCAAACAAGTCGGCGCCGGGGAGCGGCGTCAATACCGCGTAGGATGCAAAACTTAGCCCCATTTGATGACAATATTTCCTCAGCGCTGCAAAATCTGCTGTGCTGAATTCAGGCCGTAGGATGAAAGATGGGTATACATCGATGCCGAGATCTTGCAGAATCCGGATGGCGCTCTCATTATCCTTAGAGGTTGATTTTTTCCCAACATAACTGAGATCTTCGTCTTGCAGAAAATCAATTCCCACGAATACACGTTCAAGCCCAATATCCCGCCATGCTCTCAGCAGGTCGGGATGTCTTGTGATGGTATCACTCCTGCCATAAAGAAAATAGCGTTTGTTGATTCCTGTCTCTTTGATCAAATGTGCCAACTTGGTCATTCTTGTTGCATCGAGTAGCGACTCATCATCGGCGAAAAAGACATACTCTTCCTCTATCCCCATTAATTCAGTGACAATTATTTCGGGCTCTCGTTTTAGGTAGCGACCCCCAGTTAATTTCCACAGGGCACAGAATGTACACCGGTAAGGACACCCTTTGGAAGTTCGGATCGAGGCCAACGGTTTCATCCAATCAGAGTAGTAGTGTTGGCGATATTCTCTTGTTAAACTTCGATCAGGAAAAGGTAGGTCATCGAGATTAATTAAGAGTTGTTCATATGTATTTACTAGGCTGTTCTCCTGATTAATGATGACCCCGGGTATGTCGT
>JBFFEL010000130.1:0-11140 GCA_041558875.1 Anaerolineales bacterium | reverse complement strand
GCTCTGGCGCCCGCCTCTGTACCTACCGCCTGGAAGAATAGCAAGGCGTCCTCGATCCGCCAGCGCGTCACATGGTCCACCACCAGACGCTTCTTGTCCGTGGTCAGGTACTCCTGTGGGGGTGCGTCGCTGGAGAGGACCCGCTTTTCTAAGATGATCAGGTTTTGGATAAAAGGGAGCTTGGTGTGGAGACCAGGATTTCGTATCGTGCGGATGGGTTCGCCGAACTGCAGCACGATTGCCTGATTGGTCTCATCCACGGTGAAGAAGATCTGGCTAACCAGGATTACCGCAGCGATCAGAATAAGAATCAGAATCCAAAGAAAACGCATCGAATCACTCTCCTCCCGATTCCGGAGGAGACTCATCTCCCGATGGCGGAACAGGCTCATCCCCTAATGGCGGAACAGGCTCATCCCCTAATGGCGGAACAGGCTCATCCCCCAATGGCGGAACAGGCTCATCTCCCAATGCCGGAACAGACCCACCCAGGTCCTTTAGTGGCAAAAATGGCAGGACCTGGTTGCCGGTGTTGGCATCCAACAAGATCAGCTCCACCCGGTTCAAAATGGCCTCCAGGGCTTCAATGTGCATCCGTTCGCGGGTCACTTCCGGAGCCTGGCGATACTCGCTCAGGATGGCCAGAAAGCGGTCTGCGTCACCGGTAGCCAGCAGCTCTTGTTGTTCCTTGAAAGCCGTGGCATTCTCAATTTGCTGCTGCTTTTCACCCCGTGCGCGGGGAACCACATCGTTGGCGTATGCCTGGGCCTCGTTGATCAGCCGCTCTTTGTCAGCCCGGGCGCGTACCACCTCCTGGAAGGCGTCGCGCACCTCTTCGGGAGGGTCGGCCACCTGCAAGCGGACATCGGTCACCAGAATTCCCGAGCCATACTCATCCAACAGTCGCTTGAGGAAGGTGCGCGTCTCGTCCTGAACTCGGGCCCGCTCCTCAGTGATGACAGCGTCGATGGTCATGTTCCCTACCGTGCTGCGCAAGGCTACCTCGGCGGTCGTACGCAGGACGTTCTCCGGGTCCTGCACGTTGAAGGTGAAGTCCCGTGAATCGCCAACCCGGTACTGGACCAGGAGCTCCACCTGGACGATGTTCTCATCCTCGGTCAGCATCAAGGCCTCATCCAACACGTCCAACTTGTCCCCGTCGGCCTCGGTCCGGAATCCGATCTCCACCCGACGAATGCTTTCCACATTCACTATGGTGACCGTCTGCACGGGCCACGGCAGGTGGTAGTGCAGACCGGGGCTGGTCGTCGCCGTGTAGCGGCCGAAGGTGCGGATGACGCCATCCTCACCCGGCTGGACCTGGTAGATGCCCGATGCCAGCCACAGAACCAGCACCACCCCTGCGATACCTATGAAGAGCGGCCTTCTGCGCCTGACTATCCGCCGAAAAAAATCAGCCGTAGTCTCAAAATCCTCTGCTGTGTAGCGTCTTCTATTCAATGACACTCCTTCACCACCTTAACTTGTTGAAACCTATCCTGCATATTCCTGTCGCTGGTCGGGATCAAGTTGTCCCGCTGTGCTGCTTTGACTTTTGTAGGATTAAGAACCCAGCACCGCCCTTATTCTAACCTGTAAAAGCTGCATTTGTGAGTTGAATCTACATAATAATTTTCTAATGTGGATTTGAATATAGGAAGACTCAATGGCAAGTTGCTGCTGCGGCGAAAGCTCTTCCTGCTGCACAGTTTGCCGGATATCTCAGTGCAGTATGGAGCAAATCAACCCTGACTATCCTTCTGTTTCCTCCCCACCGGATCAGATTTTGAGATTGGCCTCTAGTGCCAACATCATTGAAATGCCGTTTGACCGCTTATCACTGCGTTTCTACCACCAGATGCTGCAGGAATACTTTGTAGCTCGCCAGCCGATAAAACGCGACCCATCTGATCTGGCCGACTTATGGAGTTGGCCATGCCTGGAAAAAGACATGCCTTTATGGGAACCACCTGAGCTTAATACAGATCTGCTACCACCACCCCCCAAACTGGGTGGAAAGAGACTGCTATCCTGTCGTGTCAGTAAAATAGGTGGTGGGTTTTGACGAAAATGGCAAGCGCCTAGTATGATTTTTGTTTCCACACAAGCATCAACCAGGAGCTCGCCATGTCAATTGTCATCCTTCAATTACCAGATGTCAAGCGGAAAACAGAAACTCGACCAGAGGAATGCCTGAGATGTGGGGAAAGCAGCTGCGGGTTATAACCCACCATGTTGCTTATATAGCTGCATCTCCTCATCGCACATCCACTCACCCATGGGTGGCTGGCCCGCAGAGTGCGGTACTTTTATCTCGTAGTAGGGCTCCCAGAAGGGGGTATCGTCCGGATATTCATAGTAACGCTGGAAGAAGACGTAACCCAAGCGATAGTAACCCGGGCCAGATTCGTAGCACCACACCTGACCGCGCCCGGTGAGTGGGCCGGCGATGAAAAGCAAGTGGGAGGGGGTCAGGTCTCCCAGGTAGGTGGGGTACTCTCCTGTTTCCCTAAAAAAGTCCTCGATCGCCCGCCCGAGCTGGTCCGCACGCGCAGCCGTGATGGCCTGCGGGTCTAATTGTAAGCCAACGGTGTAAGTGAGTGCGATCACAACCGGAATCAGGATCATGAAGGTGATACCTGCCCGGCGATGTTTGCCTGAGGATGTCAATGCCAGCAGCAAGCCGGAGATCACCCCTGCACCGATCGCCGCGAAAGGCAAATGATCTTCAGCCGCACGGCTGGTGGCACGCACCAGCACACCATGACGCAGGGTTACCGCTCCCACGCACAGTACCAGCACGACCGCCAGGATCAGGTATATGGCAGATTTTTTGCCCTCCCTGTTGGGTGGCTCATTCAGATAGCGAACCAGGCAGAGCGCGGCGACGATCACTGCTAGCAGCGCCCCCATTCCGCTGACAAGGGTGTATGCCACTCTGAGCCATGGCAGGGAATAAACGAAGTGATTGCCAAGTATCCCCAGGGCGTCAATGATCAGGATCAGCGCAGCAAGCACCCCGATGACCGCCAGGCTGCCCATACCGAGTCGGGTGCCAACGCCCCATACAATGGATATGGCCATAGCAGGCAGGATCAACATGGCGGTCAGCCACAGGTCCCCTAAGGCAGTGCTCGCCAATACCAGGACCAGTGTGATCACCAGAATTGAAACCAGGATTACCTGCTCACGCCATAAGGAGTAGACGTCACGCCAGTTTATTAGCAGCAGTGCCTGCAACCCGATGAGCGCCGGGGCCACCAGAAACAGGACCAGCCCCGGAGCAGTGGAGAAAAATGTTTCTGAGAAGATAGCAAATGGCATTGCCAGCAGAATAGCACAAACCAGCCAGATCAGGACTGCCCGGTCCAGGTAGCCTTTTTTGGTGATGTACCACTGCCCTGCAGCGAATACCACGATGGAAGGGATAGTAGCCAGCAGCATCGCGAAGCTGATCGCGGATTCATAGAGAATAGTTTGCATGACATTTTTCTCCCCTTGGATAGTCTTGGTCATCACCGGATATGCCAGGATCATCATGGCAGGCAGCAGGAAGACCGCCAGGGCAATCAGGAGTTCCCGCCAGGAGAGATCAAGTGGCGCGTCTGGGTTGGTTCCAGCGTTGGCTGCAGCGCTCGCGAACCTGACCTGCAAATGAACTCGCAGCGCAGAGAAGGGTAGTGATAGCAGCTCTTTTATTAACAGCTGCCCCAATGATAATGTGCCCATTCTGGAAGCATCCTCGGTGGCTTGCGAAAAGACCTCCTGCATTTCCTCGGCGTACTCCCGCCGGTATTCAGAAGGATAAAAGTGTAGCAATGCGGAGAAAAGTATGTTGTGAATGCTTAGACGGGGTTCATTTTTCATGGGTTCATTGCGCAATTCCCAAAACACGCCCCCGGGCAATACCCACCAGACTTTGCAGGCGATCCACTTCAGCCTGCAAAATATTTTTACCAAGGTCTGTGAGGGCGTAAACCTTGCGAACCCGCCCGCCATCGGCGGCGATTGGATCAGGGTCTTCGATTCGACGGATCCAGTTCTGGTCAAGCAGGCGCTTGAGAGCGCTGTAGAGCGTGCCGGTGCTCAGCTCTACCCGGTTGTGGCTGAGGGCGCGCACATCCTTCATGATGGCATATCCATGCCGGGGACCGGGCGCTAGGCTGAGCATTATGAACAATGTGGTCTCAGTAAGTGGTAAATAGGATTGGATATCTGTGTTGGTATGCATGGGCTTCCCACCAAATATGTCGCCAGATGATATGTAATCTGATTACATATTACAGGAAAATGGAAGCCGAGTCAAGACCTATATTTAGATGTGAAAGTTACAAACACGCGAACTATAAATCCTTGACAAAATAGAACATATGTGCTATATTTTCTCCTGCCTCGATCCATGAATCTGGGGAGTATAATTATTTCCCCCAATACCTCTTTTTATGCTGCCAGTCCGTCTACTTTTTCAGGTATTCAGCTTCCCTCAGCGCTTCAGTGGTTCATTGGTTCAATGGTTCGTAACTTAGGATACCACCCTTCAATATCCTCAATTTCCCATCAGCAACCCAAATTCATTCACGAGGGAAATGATGTCCATCTTGAGAGCGCCAAAGGACCAAAATGCACATCTGAAAGCATGACATCGCCTCCAGAAAATATTTTTTTAAAAAATTATTTAATCAAAAATCGTTAGTGAGCTTCAAATTACGAAGGAAATTTAGTCTAAAAATACATTTTTGATCATGTACCCCCTGGCTTGCAAGGAATCTGAAGTATTCCGCAGAAGACATTTTATCATCCAATTTATGGATTTCCCCCATCCAGGAATGCATTATACTAATCCCAGTTTTCCATGCTGGGAACAGAAAATCATCGCCACTTAACTAACCTAAGTTGCTACCCAGGGATTGCATTGTCATTCTGAGGAGCGCTGTGATGAAGAATCTCCTCCTTGATACTGAAAAATAACTAATATTTCAGAGATTCTTCACTCGTTTCTCGTTCAGGATGACATAATGGGTTTAGGTGGCAACTCGAGTTAACTACTCTTTACCTTATACAGAATGGAGGCAGGCTGAACCATGAATGCTGAATCCTCAAGCGCGATCCGCTGTGAATGGGTGGGGACCGATCCACTTATGATTGCATACCATGACCAGGAATGGGGAGTACCAATCCACGATGACCGTAAACTGTTTGAATTCCTGATCCTGGAAGGGATGCAGGCAGGTTTGAGCTGGATGACGATCCTCAGGAAGCGGGAGAATTTTCGGGCCGCCTTTGACAACTTCGATCCGCAGGTGGTGGCTCGCTACGACCAGGCGAAGTTCGAACAGCTGATGCAGGACGCAGGCATCATCCGCAACCGGCGCAAGATCGAAGCAGCAGCCCAGAACGCGCAGGTCTTTCTGGCGGTTCAGGAGGAGTTCGGCAGTTTCGATGCTTATATTTGGCAGTTTGTAGATGGCAGGCCGATCGTCAATTCCTGGCAAAAAATGTCCGAGATTCCCGCCCAGACCGAGGAATCAGTCATTTTGAGCAAGGACCTTAAAAAGCGCGGTTTCAATTTTGTCGGGCCGACCATCGTGTATGCGCACATGCAGGCCACCGGCATGGTCAATGATCACACCATGGATTGTTTCCGCTATCATGAAGTACAGGTAGCATGATTACCGCCTAGAACTGGAGAGTTGCTGCATGGCAAAACCTGAACTTGAATTAGAAATCAAACCGGTGACAACGGATAATTGGCCTGATATGGAGAAGCTCTTTGGACCGCGCGGCGCCATCGGCGGCTGCTGGTGCATGTGGTGGCGGGTAAAAAGGTCCGAGTTCGAAGCCCAGCAGGGCGAAGGCAATCATGAAGCCATGTGTTCGATCATTGAGTCGGGTGTCGTGCCCGGCATCCTGGCTTATGCTGAAGGAGAGCCGGTCGCCTGGTGCTCCGTCGCTCCACGGGAGGATTTCGGGGTGCTGGATCGCTCTCCGGTATTGAAACGGGTGGATGACCAGCCAGTCTGGTCTGTTGTTTGTTTCTTTATGGGCAAGGGTTACCGGCAGCAGGGACTGTCTGCCAGGATGTTGGCAGCCGCGATTGAATACGCCTCCCAGCAGGGGGCTCGCATCATTGAGGGCTACCCAATTGAACCAAAAAAAGATAGCGCCCCAGATATCTACGCCTTTACGGGGATGGTGTCTACATTTAAGAAGCTTGGATTTAAGGAAGTTGCCCGGCGGTCGGAAAGGCGCCCAATCATGCGCTATTTTGTTGAGCAGTAGCGGTGGTAGAATCGTCGAGAGCCGGGTATATGTGGCCCGGCTCTCTCTAAGGAGGAGAAGAAGAGAAATCGCCCTTCAATCTATATACTAATCGTTATTTGTAAATTCTGCTTGACGTAAACCCTACTATTACCCTACGCTAACCCATCAATTTTGTAATTTTTGCTAAAATTGTCTATGAATTTTGCGATAAAGACGAAAAATTTAGGCCGAATATACAAAATTCGCGGTGGGAAGAAGACCGAACCTCGCGAACTGGTCGCCTTGAAGGATGTCAATATCGAGGTTGAGCCGGGTGAGCTGTTCGGATTGCTGGGGCCTAATGGGGCAGGGAAAACAACCCTGATCAAAATATTAACCACCCTGCTCGCCCCCAGCCAGGGCAAAGCCTGGGTGGATGGGTTGGATGTTGAAAAAGAACCAGCCAAAATTCGTAGCCGGATCAACATGGTATCCGGCGGGGAGACTTCCGGTTATGGTTTGCTGACCGTCAGGGAAAACCTGTGGATGTTCTCACAGTTTTACGGGCTTGAGTCGGGTGAATCGAACCGCCGCATCAAGGAGCTCCTGGAAGTGGTCGGGATGGCAGATCGACTGAATACCAAATCCTCTGACCTGTCGACCGGTTTGCGCCAGAAGATGAACATCGTGCGCGGTTTCCTTACCGATCCCAAGGTGCTCTTCCTGGACGAGCCGACCCTGGGATTGGATGTGGGCGCGGCCAGGGATGTGCGCCAGTTCATCCGACAATGGGTGGATCTCGATCCCACCCGCTCTCTGCTGCTCACCACCCATTACATGGTCGAGGCAGATGAACTTTGCGACCGGGTGGCGATCATCAACGGAGGGCGGGTGCTGGCCTGCGACACACCAGGTAAACTCAAACACGAACTGCAGAGCGACGCGATCTTCCGCCTGGAGGTCAGCCCGCTCAATGGCAAAGATGTTAAACCTCTGGAAGCCCTAGCCGGGGTGAAGCAGATGATCCTCAACGAGCTGGATGACCGGGCGGTGCTCGAATTCATCTTGAGCGAGGAGCAGGTTTTAGGAGAGGTGATTAACACCCTCTCGGAGGATGACATCCAGATCATTAATTTCCAGAAGCGGGAACCTACCCTGGAGGATGTCTTCGTCAACCTGGTTGGCAGCAGCATATCCGAAGTTGAGGATTTGGGAAAGGCGGGTTGAGGTGGCTGACGAAACCACTGCCCTGGGCACAATCAACGCGAAGAAGGCTTCGGGCTTTTTGCTAAGTGTGAAGACGGTCATCGCCCGGGCTTATCCCCGCGTGATCGGCGCGCAGCGAGAGAAGTCGTGGATGTTCTTCGACGTTTTCCTGCCCATGCTGGCCGTTTCCGCATATGTGTTCGTCTACCGGGCGATCGATGCTCCCGAGGAGTACATTGGTTTCGTGGTGGTGGGCGGCGCGATGACGGCTTTCTGGCTGAATGTCTTGTGGAGCATGTCCAGCCAGCTGTACTGGGAGAAAGAGATGGGTAACCTGTCCCTGTACATCATGGCGCCCAACTCGATGATGGCCATATTATTGGGAATGGCGCTGGGCGGCATGCTGATGACGGCTCTGCGAGCGGCAGCGATCTTGATCCTGGGCAGCTGGATGTTCAACGTCGAATACCAGGTGGCCAGTTTCTGGCAGCTGTTTGCCGTTTTTTTGTTGACCATGGTCGCTCTGTATGGTATGGGCATGATGTCGGCATCGTTGTTCCTGCTGCTCAGCCGGGAGGCTTGGCACTTGGCCAACTTGGCGCAGGAGCCGATCTATCTGGTTTCCGGGTTTTATTTCCCGATCAGCAGTTTTAGCTTCTGGGTGGCTGCGGCGGCTTCGATCATCCCGCTCACCCTTGGGCTGGACGCCATGCGCCAGCTGGTCTTTCCTTCTGGTGCCACCCTGGGATTCTTGACGGTGAGGATGGAAATCATACTTCTGTTAGTGTTAGGTATCCTTTTTGTGATTGGAGCCCGTTTTCTCCTAACGCGGCTTGAGGCGCTGGCCATTCGCGAAGGCAGGCTGACCGAGAACCGCCGGTAGAGGATTTATGAGCTCCACAGGTATCACTTCCCCATCAGGAAAGGCGAAAACCAGGGCCTCCGGACTTGGATTCTGGCGCTCTTTCCGTACGGCAGCCTGGCTGGGCTGGCAGATCGAATCGAACTGGACCGATCCCTTCCTGTTTGCTATCTATTCGTTCATCAAGCCCATCTCGACCGCTGCCATCCTGGTAGTCATGTACGGCATCATCACCCAGGGTGATTTCGAATCGCCGATCTTCACCTACATGTACCTGGGGAACGCCTTCTATATATATGTCGGCTCGGTGATGGCGGGTGTCTCCTGGGCAGTGATCGATGATCGCGAACACTACAAGACCCTCAAATACATATACGTGGCGCCGATCAATATCCCCATGTACTTGTTTGGCCGTGGCGTGGCCAAGTTCATCGTCGGATCGATCTCGGTCTTCATCACGCTCGTCTTTGGAATGCTCTTCCTGCACCTGCGTATCGACCTGGCAACGGTCAACTGGCCGCTCTTCTTCCTGGCGCTGTTCATTGGGGTGGGAATGCTGGCTTTTATGGGACTGATCCTGGCGGGTGTGACCCTGTTGATCGCCCATCACGTGTGGTTTTTAGGCGAGGCGGTCGCTGGTGCGCTGTACCTGTTCAGCGGAGCGATCTTTCCCTTGGAGGTGCTGCCCCCAGCCATCCGCTGGATTGGTTATGTCATCCCGATCACCTATTGGCTGGAGCTGATCCGCCGGGCGCTGGTGGGTGAGGTCGCGGATGCCTTCCCGACGCTGCAAGGGCTGAGCAACAACCAGATATTGGCCATCCTGGTTGGTTTGACGCTAATTTTTGCTGTCCTCTCGATCTTTGTTTTCCGCTGGGCGGAACACCGCGCCCGGGAACGAGGATTAATCGATATGGTTACGAATTATTAAATGGTTTATCTTGAATTTCTTAGTGTGTAAGTGATTTTGTAGTTTAGCCCCTTGCGGGCGTTTCGGGTCAATTAATCGGGCACAATGCCCTAGACTACAATCTTGATGAACTATGAGATAAACCACTCAGAGAAATAAGATAGATTTATTGGTGAAGGTTTTTTGATGATTATAAATAAAAAGATTGTCTACATTGGTGCGTTGGAAACCTCTCCACTTGGTCCCATCTGGGTGGCCGTTTCTGATCGCGGATTGGTTGCGGTTGAGGTAAGCGCAGATCGGGAGGCGTTGAACGATCAGCTGGCTCGCATGGACTACGACCTGGTCGTGATCGACCAGGATAAAACCGCCGCTGCGCTCAAGGAAATCCAGGAGTATCTGGATGGTGGACGCAAATCCTTCGCGATGGCGATCGATTGGTCGGTGCTGACACCCTTCCAGGAGCGAGCCCTGCGGGCTACTTATGGTATTCCTTATGGTAGGGTGAGGACTTATGGTGAGATCGCCCGGCAGCTGGGCAACCCCCGCGGCGCGCGGGCAGTAGGCCGGGCGGAAGCCACCAACCCCATGCCGCTGGTGATCCCCTGCCACCGGGTGATCGGCGCGGATGGCGGTTTACATGGCTATGGTGCCGGGGAGGGATTGAAGACCAAGGCCTGGCTGCTTGAACTCGAAAGCTCCAATTGAAAACCAAAGATTGGGCGGCTTTCATCGCCCTGAGCCTGGCCTGGGGCTCGTCTTTCTTATGGATCAAAATCACCCTACAGGCTATCATGCCACTGCTCGTGGCCGACGTGGTGATATGAGCCCTCATCCCCCTGCTTGAGTCACCGCTCGTGCTGCCAAGTTTGCCCCTTACTTGGTTGGCGATTGTCTGGCTGGGTCTGATCGGCTTGTGCATCGCTTGCCTGCTGTATTTCTACCTGCTGCATCCCATCGGTCCCACTCGGGCAACATGGTAACCTATACTTTTCCAGTGGTGGGCGTGGCGCTGGGGGTGATCTTCCTTAACGAGACCCTGGATATCAACCTGCTTTTGGGAGCTGCGCTGGTGGTGACCTGTATTGTGATCGTCAACCGAAAGGTATGATGCCGTAGTTGAGCTTAGAATCAATTATCCAATTCCAAAGATTAAGTTCCCCCTGTCGTGATTAGCTAACCGTCCTCTTCCCCGCCTTGCGGTCCTGGTACTGTTGGGAGATCCAGGCATAAGTTTCCTGCATGCCCTCCCGCAAGGGGATATTCGGCTCCCAATCCAGGATCTCTTTGATCATGGTGTTATCGCTGTTGCGACCAGCCACCCCCCGCGGGGCATCCAGCTTGTAATGGCGTTCTAATTCCACCCCTGCGATCTCCTCGATCATGCTGACCAGGTCGTTGATCGAGATCAGCTCGCTGGAACCCAGGTTGATCGGGGTGGCGATCAGGTCATCGCAGTGCATGATCTGGTCGATGCCGTTGAGGCAGTCGTCGATATACATGAAGCTGCGCGTCTGGCTGCCATCGCCCCAGATCTCGATCTGGTGATCGCCAGAATCCACCGCGGTGATCACTTTGCGGCACAGGGCAGCGGGGGCTTTTTCCCGGCCACCATCCCAGGTGCCGTGTGGCCCGAAAACATTGTGAAAGCGAGGGATGAAAGTCTTCAACTCTCTTTCCGCCCAGTATTCCTGACAGAAGATCTCCGACATCAGTTTTTCCCAACCGTAGCCCCTTTCCGGGAAGGCAGGATAGGCATCCGTCTCTTTCAACGCCCTGACATTCGGATCCTGCTGAAGCTGGATGTTGTAAGCGCAGGCCGAGGAGGAGAAGAGGAAACGCTCTGCCCCAGCCTGGTAGGAGGCTTCGAGCATGTGGGTGTTAATCAGGATGCTGCGCAGGCATTCCACCCGGTAGTTCTC
>JBFFEL010000129.1:0-11536 GCA_041558875.1 Anaerolineales bacterium | reverse complement strand
GTAATCACCCATTTGCTTGCGAAGAACTTTACTTTAGTCGCAAGGGTGTTTAAGACGATGGGTGGACTGACCTATTACAAACAATTCGTTGGTGAAAAATCAGATGAACCAACTTTCTTTGCAATCTTCGAATTCTTGAAGGGGGAAGATAAATATGATTGTGTAGATCCCCATCCGAGTTTGCAGGAAATCAAAAACTCTGCTGTGGTTCAGGCAGAATTTCATCATGCTGTTGAAGATCTTACCCCGCGAGGTCAAAGGTTTGAGCCGAGGATCCTCAACTTGATTCCAGAGATCCCAACGAAAATCCATCAAAATCTGCAATCACCGAAAGGTACCATTTTCGATGATTACCTTCTGGAGACAGAAAATTTTATCGGTGAAGCTTGTGGTGAAGCAATCCAATATTTCCAAGAAGTTGATACAACGAAATGGAAAGAAATTCTGATTCATTGTGATTTTCATCCTGGAAATTTGAAATTTGAAGGAGAAGATATCGTCGGACTGTTCGACTTCGATTGGTCGAAAGTCGATCTGCGTATTTTTGATGTAGCTCTTGCCATCTGGTATTTTTTCGCTGATTGGCGGGGTGATCGAGATGGAGTTCTCCGCGTTGACGAAGCCAGTATTTATTTGCATGAATATCAATCTGCGTTACAAAATCTTCCCAATCTGGATCCATTGAGCCAGGATGAACTTGATCATTTTCCGATGTTGGTCAATTTAGGTAGTTTGTACGTATTAAATTGGGCGGTGACCGATTTCTACGCAAATGATGTAGATCCTGAGTTATATCTCAAGTGGTTGAGGCATTGTGTCAGATTCGCTCAATGGTTTTCAGATAAAGGTCAGTCTTTATTAGAAAGGGAACTGATCAACTGATGATCTTTTTCTACGATGTATTTGAATCTGAATAAAAAAGAATCTAACTTATAATAAGCAAATTCAAAATAGATGGCACACTTTATTCTTTGCTAGCCAATAGTTTATCTTGTTAGGAGAAATAAATGGCAAACAGCTCGATTGGGATGGGTGCGCAGGATCAGGCAGAGCGCGAGAAATTCGAAAATGAACTCAAAAGGATTTTGAATGCAAGTGGTAAGGAAAGAGTTACATTGCGGGTAATTGGTTCGCTTGCCTTTCAGATGCACTGTCCGAAATATGGGTATTTGCAGGCTGCCATGGGTCGAGCATACACAGATATCGATTTTGCCGGATATCGAAAACAAGCTGGTGAAGTCAAAGATTTGATGAAGAATCTTGGCTATGAGGAACAGAAAGAAGTTTTCATCGTCAGTGAGGGTGACCGGTCGATTTTTCATCATCTAACCTCCCCTCTTTATGTTGATGTATTTTATGATAAGCTCGATTTTTCCCATGTCATCACCTGGAACGATCGCCTTGAAGTGGACAGCCCAACCATTCCCTTGGCAGAGCTTTTATTGGAAAAGATGCAGATATTTCAAATCAATGAAAAAGACATCATTGACACGATTATGCTGCTTTTAGAACATCCTCTTGGGGATAGCGATGATGAAGTGATTAATATCGAGCGCATCGCCCAGATGCTTTCGAAGGATTGGGGTCTGTGGCGGACCACAACCATGAACCTGGACAAAGTGAAACAAATGTCAGTTCAATATGCTCAATTGAAGGATAGTGAACAAGCCCATATTGTTGACCAGGTTGACCGATCCCTTTCCCGGATCGAGGAGGAACCAAAATCAAGAGGCTGGAAATTGCGGGATAGAGTTGGCGATCGTGTGAAGTGGTACAAAGAGGTAGACGAGGTCAGCTGAACGAGCTCAAGGAAAGTTGTTAGCTGAATTTCGATGGATAGTATTTAAAAACAAAAGTAACCTACTAGGTGGCAGGAGGTGTTTGCGTGACCAATATGGTACGAGATCTAATGCATCCTGGAGTGCTTAGCTGTAGTCCTGATAGTTCTTTAGGTCGGGTTGCCCGACTTTTAGCACAGAACCATGTGCACTGCTTGTTTATCTTTGATGGTCAACCATTACCTGTTGGCGTGATAACAGATTACGATGTATTGGCAGGTGAATGGCTCTCTGGAGATGCGGAGAGTTTAGCTGTGATGCGAAAAATGACTGCTGGAGAGTTAATGTCGACTCCAGTTGAAATGGTTGATGCAAATGTGTCTGCGGAAGATGCGGCCGCGCGTATGAGGAAGGACAATATCAGACGATTATTGGTCGTTGATGATGACAGACCCGTGGGAGTTATTTCCGTCTCAGATTTTATTGCTGATCTGGCCTCAAAAACACCTATGAAACGCGAGAAAGTCAGTGATGTGATGTCTGATGCTTACCTTGTATGCCGGGATATGACCCCTCTATCAGCAACTCTCAGGGCGATGTCGGATACAGGCTGGCGATCGGTGGTAGTCGTCAATGCACATGGAAAACCGTTAGGAATCTTTAGCGGTCTTGATTTGATCGCATGTTGTGACCAGGACCAGGGATTAGATTCGATGTTAGTCACGGAGGTTATCCATCCCCCTTTAAAAATTGGGATGGATGCTTCGCTTCAGGATGCAGCGAAAATGATGATTGAGAGCCATCACCACCGGATTCTCGTCATAGATCCTGATGATACTGACTCATTGCCACTTGGAGTGATTTCATCTTTTGATATTGTTTCTGAGATGGCGCGACCAGATTCTATTTGGCAAGCAATAGAATAAATTATCCCCCTCTAATCCTGGGAGTAAGACCTAGGTGGGATTTTGTCGATCTAAGAATATTCATATCACATTGCACACGATTGGAGAGACAAATAAATGTCCAAATTCCCCTCACATGCCCGGGTGGTGATTATTGGTGGTGGTGTTGGCGGATGCAGTATTGCCTACCACCTTACCAAAATGGGTTGGAAAGATATTGTGGTTGTTGAACGCCATGAGTTGACGGCTGGTTCAACCTGGCATTCCGCGGGACTTGTCGGTCAGCTGCGCTCGGATGCAAACCTGACCCGAATGATGTATTACAGCACCGATCTGTACCGGAAGCTTAAAGATGAGACGGGTGTGGATACTGGGTGGCGGGAAGTTGGTGGCATCCGCCTTGCTTCATCTCCGGAGAGAATGGAAGACATCAAGCGCATGGTGGGCATGGCGCGTTCTTTCGGTATGCCCATGGAAATGCTCAGCCCTCAAGATGCACAGGCACTTTTCCCCCTGATGGTCTTGGATGGCGTAGTTGGTGCGGCATATACGCCGAATGATGGCGTGATCGATCCGACCGGTCTGACAAATGCCCTCGCGACTGGAGCCAAGAATCTCGGGGCACAGTTTTTCAATGAGACTGATGTCCAACAGATCAACCTGGATAATGGAAGGGTAAGTGAGGTTGTCACCAATCGAGGTACGATCAAGACCGAGGTTGTGGTCAATGCGGCCGGACAATGGGGAGGAGAAGTTGGCAGGCTGGTCGGATTAAATCTGCCAGTTGTCCCAATGGCGCACCTCTATATCATCACCAAACCGATTGATGGCGTTGGGCATGATTTCCCAACCCTCCGCGATCCCGATCTGCTGGTTTACTGGCGGGAAGAGGTTGGTGGGATCATTACTGGAGGTTATGAACGTGATCCGGCTCCTTTCGGATTGGATGGCATCCCGAAGGATTTCAAGTACCAGCTCCTGCCTCCTGACTGGGATCGCTTTGCTCCATTGATGGAGAACTCGATCAAGCGCGTGCCCGCAGTGGAGACAGCGGAAATTATCCAGCTGCTCAATGGCCCAGAAGGTTTCACGCCAGATGGTGAATTTTTGCTTGGCCCAACCGAGGTGAAGGGATTTTGGGTTGCCTGTGCCTTTTGTGCGCATGGCTTGGCAGGTGCCGGTGGCATAGGCAAAGTGATGGCTGAGTGGATAATTGATGGTCATCCAGAGTGGGATGTGTGGCGTCTTGATGTTCGCCGGTTCGGCACGAATTATTCCAGCCAGGATTACATCCTGGATCGCACTATCGAAACATACTCGATGTACTATGACATCCATTATCCTGGTGAAGAACGTATGACCGGTAGAAATCTGCGCCTCTCACCAACCTTCCCCCGGTTGCGTAATTTGGGAGCATTTTTCGGTGAGAAAACCGGTTGGGAACGCCCAAATTATTACCGGCAATACGAAGGCTTAGCCCGGCATGGACATGAGCCAAAAGGTTGGGCACGACACAATTGGTCGCGCGCTATCGGTTACGAGCACCAGATGACCCGCACCACAGCCGGTTTGTTCGATGAGACGTCCTTCAACAAGTTTGAAGTGCGTGGCCCTGGTGCCTTGCAATTCCTCAATTTCGTGTGTGCCAATAATGTAGATCGGCCTATCGGCACCGTCGTGTATACACAGTGCCTTAATCCTAGAGGTGGGATTGAATGTGATTTCACGGTCACCCGCCTGGCTGAAGATAGATTCTTGATTATCACGGGTACTGCATTCGGTCAACATGACAGCTCCTGGCTGCGGGTGAATATGCCGGAGGATGGTTCGGTAACTTTAGAAGATGTCACCTCTGCGTATGCTTGCATTGGATTGTGGGGTCCAAAGGCCAGGGACATCCTGGCAAAAGTCACCCCAAATGACATCAGCAACGAGAATTTTCCCTATATGACGGCGAAATATATTACAGTCGGTAGCATTCCAGTATTAGCGAGCAGGGTGACATATGTTGGAGAATTGGGTTGGGAGTTTTACTGCCCAATGGAATATGGTTTGAAACTTTGGGATACGCTTTGGGAAGCTGGACAAACAGAGGAAATGGTCGCTGCGGGGTATAAAGCTATCGATACATTGCGTCTAGAGAAAGGGTATCGTTACTGGAGCGCAGAGATCACCCCAGACTACACCCCACTGGAAGCGGGTTTGAGCTTTGCTGTTGATTTTGAAAAGAACGATTTTGTCGGGAAAGAAGCTTTGCTCAAGCAAAAAGAAGCCGGAATTAAACAACGGTTGTGCTGCATGAGCCTGGCTGATCCCCGCGCGATCGTACTAGGTAAGGAACCGATCCGACCTGCTGGCAGTGAATCAATCATCGGTTGGGTAGCTTCTGGTGGGTATGGATATTCGGTAGAAATGAGCATCGTGTACGCGTATTTACCAGTCGATTTTACAAAAGTTGGCACTGATTTGGAGATTGAAATCTTTGGAGAAAGAATCCCAGCTACTGTTGAGCGATCACCTTTATACGATCCCAAGGGAGAAAGGATAAAAGCCTGATCTCTCTCTTAGGTGTATGGAGAGGTTTTATACCCAAAACTCTTATCCCGTTGCAGAACATGGAGAAAACCGCAAGAAAAATCAACCAATATACTCAATTTTAGGAAAGTTGGCAGGAGGTGAAAATAAATGGTTTACACAGATAAAGATAAATTAGCTGCAACAACACTGCGCATGATGGCAATTGATGCTGTTCAAGCTGCCAAATCAGGACATCCAGGATTACCATTAGGGGCTGCAGATATTGCTTTTGTTCTCTGGACACGGTTTCTGAAACATGATCCAAGCCAACCCACCTGGCCTGATCGTGACAGGTTCGTACTTTCCGCCGGTCATGGGTCAGCCCTGCTGTACTCATTGCTGCACCTGACAGGGTATCCGCTTTCACTTGAGGAATTAAAGAACTTCCGCCAGTGGGGGAGCCTGACGCCAGGCCACCCTGAATATGATCCTGAAGTGGGAGTTGAAACGACCACTGGACCGTTAGGGCAGGGACTTGCCAATGCTGTTGGTATGGCATTGGCAGAACGAATCCTGGCAGATAAATTCAACCAAACGGATTACCCGATTGTTAACCACTACACTTATGTGATCGCATCAGATGGTGACTTGATGGAAGGGGTATCCCATGAAGCTGCTTCCCTGGCAGGACACCTGGGATTACATAAGTTAATCGTGTTGTACGATGATAACAACATCTCGATCGATGGGCCAACTGACCTGGCTTACAGTGATGATGCCCCAGGACGTTTTGCAGCTTATGGCTGGCACGTTCAATCTGTCAATGGCCACGACATGGAAGAGATTGATGCTGCCGTCGAAACTGCCAGGAATGAATCAGACCGTCCTTCTTTGATCGCTTGTCGAACCCATATTGGATTGGGCAGTCCAGGTCAAGACACTGCAAAAGTGCATGGATCTCCGTTAGGTGAGGATGGCGTTAAACAAACAAAGGTGCATTTCGGTTGGGATCCAGAACTTCATTTTCATGTTCCTGAACCGGTGAGTGCCTATTTTGAAGAATTCCAACGCGAAGGTACACAACAGAGGGAAGAATGGGAACAATTGGTGGCTAAGTACCGGGCAGCTTATCCTGGTTTAGGATTGGAGTGGGACCGCTATGTGCGGGGAGAATTAAATCCTGGCTGGGAAGCCAAGCTTCCAGATTTCAGCAACGAGAATCCTCTTGCAACCAGATCTGCTTCCGGCAAAGTATTAAATGCCATCGCGAGTGATCTACCAACCCTGGTCGGGGGTTCCGCTGATTTGACCCCCAGCAATAATACTCGTCCTGCAGAAGCGATAGAGATCAAAAGGGATGATTATTCTGGACGGTATATTCATTTCGGGGTGCGTGAACATGGCATGGGTTCAATCATGAATGGCTTGGCGTTGCACGGTATGCGTCCATATGGCGGTACATTCCTCATTTTTTCTGATTACCTGCGCCCAACCATTCGTTTGGCCGCCATGATGGGATTGCCGGTGGTGTATGTGTTCACCCATGACAGTATCGGTCTCGGGGAGGATGGACCTACGCACCAACCTGTTGAGCAACTGACCAGTTTGCGGGTCATCCCCAATTTGTTTGTTATCCGTCCAGCTGATGGCAATGAAACATCCTCCGCTTGGAAGGTGGCACTGAACAGGACCGATGGTCCGACCGCAATTGTTTTGACTCGACAAGGTTTACCGCAGTATTGTCCCGCTGATAATGGTCTCGAGCAAGGTGCTTACGTATTGAAAGAGGAAAGTGGGGGAGAACCGGAAGCAGTAATCATCGCAACCGGATCGGAGGTCAGCATCGCTATCGAGGCGGCCGAACAATTATCAAGGGAGGGCAAGAACGTCCGAGTTGTTTCGATGCCCAGCTGGGAGCTTTATGATGCCCAACCGAAATCTTATCGAGATTCAGTTTTACCTCCGGAGATACCGCGTTTGGCGGTTGAGGCAGGAGTTTCCCTTGCCTGGGGCAGGTATCTCGATCTTGATCGAGATATAGTATTGGGAGTAGATCGCTTTGGCGCCTCAGCACCTTACAAAACGATCTTCGATCATTATGGATTAACCCCACAGCGGGTTGTTGATCAGGTCAAAAAACTGATTGGGTAGCGATTAAAATTGACCGTGTTCGGTCGAACAGCCTAAAAGTTAAGCAAATTAATTATCGATCACCAAATTCTCGGCCAATGAAAGAAAAAACCAAATCGTAAGGATCAAGGAAAATGTCAAAACAGATAGATGAGTATTTCACCCCTTGGGTGAAAGGTATCCAGATGTATATCTCGCCACATATCGAACTGGCCTGGCAGCAGCCTCAACTGCATCGAATGATGTCAAACGAAAATCCCAACCCTCCCTCTCCCAAGGTGATGGAGGCGATTGTCAAATATGCTCAAATGAGCAATCGCTATCCAGATCAAGGACTGGTGGTTCGGACCAAGATCGCTGAAATCAATGGGCTCTCAGGTCCTGAAAATGTTATGCTCGGGAATGGTTCCAGTGAAGTGTTCGATAACATTTTCCGTAGTTTCCTCAGTAGTGGTGAAGAAGTCATTCAACACACGCCATGCTTCGGGATTTACAAGCTGCGCTGTGATATCTTGGGAGGCAACATCGTCTCAGTGCCCATGGTTTACAAGGACAAACAAATGCTCTTTGATCCTGGCTCCATTTTGGAAGCGATCACCGAGAAGACAAAAACCATCGTTATTGCCAACCCAAATAATCCCACTGGGAATTTCATGACCAAGGAACATTTCGTCACCATTGCTGAGACGGGCATCCCCTTCATCGTCGACGAGGCCTATATTGAGTATGCTGGATTTGAAAGATCTCAAGTTGGATTGATAAAGCAGTATAAGAATGTGATGGTTACCAGGACACTTTCGAAGGCGTATGGGTTGGCGGGATTGAGGTTTGGTTATGTCCTCGGGCATGAGGATGTTATTTCCCAAATTTCTGCCGCATTACTGCCGTGGAATGTTGGAACCATCCCTATGTGGGCAGGATATGCGGCCTTGCAGGATACGGCTGGCCTGGAAGAAAGAGTTGATTTTAACAACCGGGAATTGGGGTATATTGAGGATGCACTCAGCGACATTCCAGGCTTGGTCATTTTCCATTCACATGCCAACTATATCCTGTTCGACGCCGGTCCAGCGGGTAAAAAAGGACAGGATATTCTCGAATTTGCACTTGCAAGGGGAGTAATTTTCCGTGGAGAGACTCCAAAGTATGGCAGTGATGGTTGGTTCCGCATCACCATCGGCAGCCAGGAAGAGAACCGCAAGGCGGTTAGTTTATTGCGTGAATTCTTTGAAATGAATTAAGGAATTTAGCCAGATAGCAATCTAATATAATGAGCTCCTATCGGATATTGCAGATAGGAGCTCGACTGATCTAGTTAAAAGGCTTGAGAATTAAGTAAAAAATGAATGCAGGGATTTCCCAATAAAAATTTAAAGCTAGAAAAACACTGGAGCCCGTTTCTCAACCATAAACTCATCAAAATGAACCTTGTGCGTGAATTGACCATAGTGCAAATCTGCAGTTGGATCAACATAGAAATAAAAATGATGACGACCCCGATACCGCTTCTGAGAATATTTTGAGATTTCTCCTGTCGAGAACAACCAGATCGAACTCGAAGCAAGGTCGACAAAAGCCACCAAATCAGCAGGACAGTTCTCGGGAACCCACCACCCTAGCGTGAGTTTACCATTATCTCCACTAGGTTTTGGACTTTCGTTGGTCTTTACCTGAACTGTATAAGCTTTCCGGTTGCGGGAGGAATATGCCACTAGATCGATCCCCGAACCAGTCGTCATGCGGGAAGATTCAATACCGAGCATGAGCAGCTTATATTGCAAGAGTAATTCCCCACACCTGCTGATTTGATGATTGTTCATAAAGATCTCCTAGATTGCATTTACTCTATCTCAGTATTTCTTTCTTTGGCTAATTGATTCTCCAACCAGTGGATCATGTCATCTATTACGGTCGCATGTCCGGGTTCATTATGGATTTCATGGAAATAAGAGGGATAGATTTTTAGCGTTTTGTCTTCGGATCTGATTTTCGAATAAAGTAATTCACTACCTTCCGGATCGCAAAGCGTATCTTCGCCGCCATGGATAATCAGAATCGGTAGCTCAATCTCGGAGGCGTGTTCTTTAATCCGATCTTGGGTATTTAGGTATTCAGTTCCCCAACGAACGGTCAAGGTTTTAAACACACTAGGATCATCCTGATATGCTTGCACAACCCGGGCATCGCAAGAGAGTTGAGTGGATTGAATGGGAGAGGCCATTGAAAATGTCGGCCAAATTCTAGAGAGCACTCGAGCTGTCAGGATCAGTGTGGGAGATACTGCATTGGAGGAATCTATCGGGGAACCGCTGATAATCGCTCCTTGTATTCCATTTGATTCTTGGATCAGGTAATCCAGTATAACCAAAGCACCCATGCTGTGACCATATATAAACAGTGGCAGTGAGGAATTATCATTTGTAACAAGGTTTAAGAAGGTATCCAAATCAGACCGGTACTCACTCCAGGATTCAATATACCCTCGCTGCCCTTCTGATTTTCCGTGACCTCTTTGGTCGAACGCATATAGCGCAAATCCTGATTCAACCAATCCGTTGACCAGATTCACATAACGGTTAGAGTGTTCGGCTACCCCGTGGACGATGGCTAATTTTGCTTTGGTTTTTCCTGGCGGGTGCCAGGATTGGGAATAGAGCTTCAGGCCGGAGTGGCCTTGAAATATCTCCTCACTGCGGCGCATCTCGGTCTCTCCTCCGAGTCAATTTAATGATTCCTGCCCAGTAAATAATTATACGCCTCAAAATGGTTCTGGCAAGTTTGAATTTAACTATGATCCTTTGGTATGTTAACGGAATGAAAAGTTGACTATAATTGGAAGAATAGAATTTATGGGAGAAGCCAGTAAATGTGTTTTCCCTGAATATTGATCCCTTCATCCAGTAATTTGCCAGCGAATTCGTTCAGGAGGTTGATATGCCACCAGAATTCATTGGGGCAATTATCGCCTTATTTTCTGCCTTAGCAACTGTTTTGCTTGTTGAATTCCTTTCCGCGCGCAGAGTGACAAGGCAGCGGGCGTATGACCAGATTGAGCAATCTCGAAAAGAGTTTAAGGAAATCATGAAGTCAAGGTATGAACAAGCTGCAACTTTAGCTGGAATAGTCAACCAGGAAATACTGGAAATCATTTTGAGGTTCAATATAGCTGAGCGATCCCGGCATGAGCTTGAACAAACGTTTATTGAGAATATCGCCTCATTGAAGGGGCGGTTGGTAGATAAGAGTGCACTTCAAAAAAATAATCAGCTCAGGAGTGTTATCCAGACGATTGGTGATGAGGAGCTTGTTGATGCCGCGGAAGAATTGATTGGCAACTATAATCGCCTCATTGGGTGGATAGAGAAGAGAACCAAGCCTAACCCCTCCGATATCCAGTTTACAATGGAAGACACCCAGGTAATTGAATCTGCGCGGTCAGAATCACTTTTCTATTATGGAAGAATCACCAAGCGACTTGATGTCCTGCAAAATGGAGTTTGGGTTCTGAAAGAGGAGGAGATAACAAAGCGCGAGTAAATTATCTTAGGGTGATCTCCTCCATAAATCCTTTTGTTTGATCAAATCCAAAAATCTTCATGGACTTTTAACGCTTCCTCTTCAAGTATTGGTCCATCCACCTGGATTGATTTATTCCCCTTGCTGAAAATTTCACGGCAGGGGAGATTAAGTGATTCTTGATTATCTTCTCCGATGATTCCATAGAGAGAGCCTTCACTCAATCCAAATACAACGTGGCGAACATTCCCCCAGAATATTGCACCTGCGCACATTGGACATGGTTCAGTGCTGGTATAAATCGAGCAGCTGGCGAGGAAATCAGGGTCATATTTGTGAGAAGCCATCCTGATCAAGTTGATCTCCGCATGGTCGGTGATATCTCCTTCCGTTACTACGGTATTCTCTGCAGTTAGTAAAACTTCGCCGTCCTTTGAGACGAGGATCGCACCAAAAGGGTGATTCCCTTGCTTCCTAGCTTTCCAGGCAAGGTCAATCGCTATCCTGATATATTCTGAATCACGTCTAATGTGAATTAGACCGCTGAGGCGACAAATTCGAAAGTTTGCACCTTAATACCGAACTGAATATCAAGCAATCGTTTGAGAACATGGCTGGTCAATTTGGCAATCACGCGGGTAGTCAAACCAATGACTGTTTTAGCGAGGAGACCCTCCAAATCACGGCCTG